>NZ_JBXMIS010000119.1:0-7455 GCF_057073975.1 Conyzicola sp.
GCGGGCGCTCCCCGTCGGTCGCGACGTACTCGTCGATCTGCTTCTTGACCCAGGGCTCGCGGCTGTCGATGACGTCGGTTGGCTGCTCCATGCCTCAAACCTACGCGTCGAGCATCCCCAGCAGCGCCTCGACCGTGCGCAGATTGCGGGCGGTCGCGACAGGGCCGAGAGAACGGTAGAACGCGGGTGGCAGCTTCGACTTGGAGATGCCGTCGGGGCACCACTGGTAGAGGGCGCGGGGGCCGAGCACCGCAGCCTCCGGCTCGAGACCATCGGGGATCTCGATCGGCGGCACCGTGTCGAAGAACGTGACGACACCGCGCGATGGGTCGGTGACGACGTCGAGCAGCGGATTCTCCGCTGCGATGGCGCGAAACTCGGCGGCGGTCAGGATGAGCACGCGGGTCTTCACCGGTATCGCGGCCTCGAGGGCAGCGGCATCCAGTTCACCGGTGTAGACGACATTGCCGCTCTGCAGGTAGGTGGCGACGTCGCTGCCGCCAGCGGATTCGACGATCGCGCGGAGGTCGGCCATCGGCAACCGGGTGGACGTGCCGACGTTGATGCCGCGGAGGAGGGCGACATGACGCATGCACCCAACGATAGTCAAGCCTTCGGGAACGTTCAGGCCCGATCGGTAGGGTGACACCCCAGATACGTAAGGGAGATCGATTGCACACCTGGCCTGGATCCGCATACCCGCTCGGCGCGACCTTTGATGGGAACGGCACCAACTTCGCCCTCTTCAGTGAGGCGGCGGAGCGCGTCGAGCTCTGCCTGTTCGACGAGGACGGCACGGAGACGAAGGTCGAGCTGACCGAGGTCGACGCCTACGTGTGGCACGCCTACCTTCCGCAGATCCAGCCGGGGCAGCGCTACGGCTACCGGGTGCATGGCGAGTGGAACCCGGAGAAGGGACTCCGCGCCAATCCGAACAAGCTGCTGCTCGACCCGTACGCGAAGGCCACCTGCGGCGTCATCGACTGGGACCAGGCGCTGTTCTCCTACAACTTCGGCGATGAGGACTCGCGCAACGACGACGACTCCGCCCCGCACATGATGCTCGGCGTCGTCATCAACCCGTTCTTCGACTGGGCGGGTGACCGGCATCCACGGATTCCCTACGCCCAGTCGCTCATCTACGAGGCGCACGTGAAGGGGCTCACCCAGCTGCACCCCGGGATTCCAGAGGTGCAGCGCGGCACCTACAGCGGCGTCGCCCACCCGGCGATCATCGAGCACCTCCAGAAGCTCGGCGTGACCGCCATCGAGCTCATGCCGGTGCACCAGTTCGTCAATGACTCCACACTGCAGGAGAAGGGCCTCAGCAACTACTGGGGCTACAACACGATCGGCTTCTTCGCGCCGCACAACGACTACTCCGCGACGGGCCAGCTCGGCCAGCAGGTGCAGGAGTTCAAGGGGATGGTGCGCGCTCTGCACGAGGCGGGCATCGAGGTGATCCTCGATGTGGTCTACAACCACACGGCAGAGGGAAACCACCTCGGCCCGACCCTGAGCATGCGCGGCATCGACAACCTCGCGTACTACCGCGTCGTCGAGGATGACGCCAAGTACTACATGGACTACACCGGCACCGGCAACTCGCTCAACGTCGGCAACCCGCACTCGCTCCAGCTCATCATGGACTCGCTGCGCTACTGGGTGACCGAGATGCACGTCGACGGGTTCCGCTTCGACCTCGCATCGACCCTCGCCCGCGAGTTCTACGACGTCGACCGCCTCAGCGCGTTCTTCGAGCTCGTGCAGCAGGATCCGATCGTCAGCCAGGTGAAGCTCATCGCCGAGCCGTGGGACATCGGCCCCGGTGGCTACCAGGTCGGCAACTTCCCTCCGCAGTGGACGGAGTGGAACGGCAAGTACCGCGACACCGTCCGCGATTTCTGGCGGGGAGAGCCATCCACGCTCGGCGAGTTCGCCTCGCGCATCACCGGCTCCGCCGACCTCTACGAGCACTCCGGGCGACGCCCGGTCGCGAGCATCAACTTCTTCACCGCGCACGACGGCTTCACCCTTCGCGACCTGGTGAGCTACAACGAGAAGCACAACGAGGCCAACGGCGAGAACAACAACGACGGGGAGTCCCATAACCGGTCGTGGAACTCCGGCGTCGAGGGGCCGACCGACGACCCGGCTGTCAACGTCATCCGGGCTCGACAGCAGCGCAACTTCCTCGCGACCCTCCTGCTCAGCCAGGGTGTTCCGATGATCCTGCACGGCGACGAGCTCGGGCGCACCCAGCAGGGCAACAACAACACCTATGCCCAGGACAGCGAGCTCAGCTGGATCGACTGGGCGAACGCCGACCAGGCGCTCGTCGACTTCACCGCGGCCGTCAGCCGGCTGCGCAAGGAGCACCCGACCTTCCGCCGCAGCCGGTTCTTCGACGGCCGCCCGGTCAGGCGAGGTGCCGGCGAGCCCCTGCCCGACATCGCCTGGCTCACCGAGCAGGGCGCGGAGATGGCAGAGGAGAACTGGGACGCATCGCTCGGTCGCCTCATCGGCATCTACCTCAACGGCCAGGGCATCGCCGGTCGCGACCCCCGCGGCGAGCGCATCGTCGACCGCAGCTTCCTCGTCTACTTCAACGCGGGTGACGAGGCAATCGACTGCACGCTTCCCTCCGTCGAGCACTCCCCCCGCTGGGAGATCGTCGTCGATACGGCCGGCGAGATCGCCAACTCCGAGCTGCGCGAACAGGGCTCGGTGATTCCCGTTCAGGCGAAGTCGCTCGTCGTGCTGCGCGCGCATCGAGCAGACGAGGAGATCGACATGGACAACACCGTGGCGTCGTCTCTCACCGTGCTCACGACCTCGACGGCCGACAACCCCAATGCGAACCTCATGGACGTCTAATGGCAGTACCCGCCTCCACCTACCGACTGCAGCTGCGCGAGGACTTCACGCTCCATCACGCGGCGTTCGTCACGAGCTATCTGCACGAGCTCGGCGTCGACTGGGCC
Organism: Conyzicola sp.; assembly: GCF_057073975.1. Classification (NCBI taxonomy): domain Bacteria; kingdom Bacillati; phylum Actinomycetota; class Actinomycetes; order Micrococcales; family Microbacteriaceae; genus Conyzicola; species Conyzicola sp. The sequence continues at coordinate 2,985 of NZ_JBXMIS010000119.1, forward strand.
TACCTCTCCCCCATCCTCGTGGCAGAGACCGGAAGCGACCACGGCTACGACGTGGTCGACCACTCGACCGTCGACCCCGTGCGCGGCGGCGTCGAGGGGCTCGCGGCCTTCTCTGCCGCCGCCCGCGCGGAGGGGCTCGGCATCCTCGTCGACATCGTTCCCAACCACATGGGCGTCGCGGTGCCGAAGCACAATGCCTGGTGGTGGGACGTGCTGCTTCGCGGACGGGGGTCGGAGTTTGCCGAGGCATTCGACATCGACTGGGACGCCGGCAGACTGACGATTCCGGTGCTCGGCGACGACCCCGTGCTGCGGGTCGAGGGCGACGAGCTCGTGTACTTCGACCACCGCTTCCCCATCGCGGAGGGCACCGGGGGCGGCACCGCAGACGAGGTGCACGCGCGGCAGCACTACGAGCTCATCCACTGGTCGCGGGCCGACACCGACCTCACCTATCGGCGCTTCTTCGCGGTCAACTCGCTCGCCGCCATCCGCGTCGAGGTGCCGTGGGTCTACGCGAAGTCTCACGCCGAGATCCGGCGCTGGTTCGAGGAGGGCCTCGTCGACGGCCTCCGGGTCGACCACCCCGACGGCCTCCTCGACCCCGGCGGCTACCTCGACCAGCTCGCCGTCACGACCGACAACGCCTACGTGCTCATCGAGAAGATCCTCGAGGGCGAGGAGCAGCTTCCCGCCTGGTGGGCAGCGGCCGGCACCACGGGGTACGACGCGCTGGCCGACGTCGACCGCGTGCTCGTCGACGCGGGTGGTCGTGCGACGCTCAGCGACCTCGACTCCTCGCTTCGCGAGAACGGACAGGCTCTCGACTGGCCGACGCTCATCCACGGCACCAAGCGCGCGATCGCCGACGGCATTCTGGGCTCCGAGGTTCGGCGACTCGGCCGCGAGATCGGCAGCACCGACGACCAGACGCTCGATGCGATCGCCGAGCTGCTCGCGTGCTTCCCGGTCTACCGCTCCTACCTTCCCGCCGGCAGCGAGCACCTCGAGACGGCCGCAGAGCTCGCAACCCGGCACCGCCCAGAGCTGACCGACACGATCGCCTACGTCGTCTCCCTGCTGGCCGACCCGACGCATCCAGCCGCTCTGCGGTTCCAGCAGACGAGCGGGATGGTGATGGCCAAGGGTGTGGAGGACACCGCCTACTACCGCTACAGCCGCCTTGCCTCGCTCAACGAGGTCGGCGCGGACCCCGCGGAGTTCTCGATCGACGTCGAGGAGTTCCACCGCCGCCAGATCGTGCGCCATGGCAGCTTTCCCGCCTCGCAGACGACCCTCTCGACGCACGACACCAAGCGCGGAGAGGACACCCGCGCCCGCATCGCGGTGCTCAGCGAGCTGCCAGAGCGGTGGTCGGCGACCCTGTCGGAGCTGCGCGAGCTCGCCCCCATCGGCGACGGGCCGTTCGAGAACATCCTGTGGGAGTCGACCATCGGCGCATGGCCGATCTCCCGCGAGCGCCTGCACGCCTACGCGGAGAAGGCGGCGCGCGAGGCGGGAACCTCGACGACCTGGACGGCGCCGAACGCCGAGTTCGAATCGCGGATGCACGCGGCCGTCGACGCCGCCTTCGACAACGAGCGGGTGGCCAGGTCGCTCTCCGGCTTCGTGGACTCGATCTCCCAGGCCGGATGGTCGAACTCCCTCTCTGCCAAGCTCATCCAGCTCACCGCGCCCGGCGTGCCCGATGTCTACCAGGGCAGCGAGCTCTGGGAGACGAGCCTCGTCGATCCAGACAACCGGCGTGAGATCGACTTCGACGAGCGCCAGCTGCTGCTCGCCGCGATCGACGCCGGTGCTCACCCACCCGTCGACGCGAGCGGCGCGGCGAAGCTTCTCGTCACCAGCCGGGCGCTTCGGCTGCGACGCGACCGCCCTGAGCTCTTCACGCGGTACGCACCGCTGCCTGCCGTTGGCTCAGCGGCCAGCCACGTGCTCGCCTTCGACCGCGGTGGTGCCGTGACGGTTGCCACCCGCCTGCCCGTCTCCCTCGAACGCATCGGGTGGCGAGACACCGCCGTGCTGCTGCCCGGCCGCCCCGTCGTCGATGTGCTGACCGGCCGCGAGTACGAGGGCGGCAGCCTCTCGGTCGGCGAGCTGCTCGAGACCTACCCGGTCGCGCTGCTCGCGCAGGTGCCGTGAGGGTCTGGGCTCCAGTCGCGACGTCAGTGACCCTCGTCGCAGACGGCGAGCACCTGCCGATGGCGCGACAGGGCGAGTGGTGGACGGCGCAGGCCGAACCGCGTCGCTACGGCTTCCTCGTCGATGACGACCCGACGGTGCTGCCCGACCCACGATCGCGCTGGCAGCCCGACGGCGTGCACGGCCTCAGCGCGACCGTCGACGACGAGTTCGAGTGGAGCCCGTGGCAGGGAAGGGAGCTGGCCGGCGGCGTCGTCTACGAGCTGCATATCGGCACCTTCACTGCCGAGGGCACGCTCGACTCGGCAATCGAGCGCCTCGACCACCTCGCCGAGCTCGGCATCGACTTCGTCGAGCTGCTGCCGGTCAATGCGTTCAACGGTGAGCACAACTGGGGTTACGACGGGGTGCTGTGGTTCGCGGTGCAGCACAGCTACGGGGGGCCGGCGGCCTACCGTCGCTTCGTCGACGCGTGCCACGCGCGCGGTCTCGCCGTCATCCAGGATGTCGTCTACAACCACCTGGGGCCAAGCGGCAACTACCTGCCCCGCTTCGGTCCGTATCTCGCTTCCGGCTCCAACTCCTGGGGCGACGCGGTCAACCTCGCCGAGCCGGAGGTGCGCGCCTTTATTCGCGACAACGCGGCGATGTGGATGCGCGACTTCCACGTCGACGGCCTGCGCCTCGACGCCGTGCACGCCCTCACCGATCCGTCGATCCTTCGCGAGCTCGCCGACGACACGGCGGCGCTCAGCACAGAGCTCGGCCGCCCGCTGTGCCTCATCGCGGAGTCCGACCTCAACGACCCGGCGATGATCGACCCCACCGCGCTCGGCATGACCGCCCAGTGGAGCGACGACTACCACCACGCCCTGCACGTGGCCCTCACCGGGGAGACGAGTGGGTACTACGCCGACTTCGCGTCCCTCGGCGCTCTGGCCAAGGCGGCGACGCGCGGCTTCTTCCACGATGGAACGCACTCGTCGTTCCGCGGCAGAGACCACGGCCGCCCCATCCCCGATCAGACACCGACGTGGAGGCTGGTGGCGTTCTCGCAGGATCACGACCAGATCGGCAACCGCGCTGCGGGCGACCGGCTGGCGGCATCCCTCGACGACGGCCAGCTCGCCATCGCCGCGGCACTCACGCTCGCCGGGCCGTTCACCCCGATGCTCTTCATGGGTGAGGAGTGGGCCGCGAGCACCCCGTGGCAGTTCTTCACCTCTCACCCGGAGCCAGAGCTCGGAGAAGCCGTTTCCCGCGGCCGCCTTGCCGAGTTCGAGCGCATGGGGTGGGATCCGGATGTCGTTCCCGACCCCCAGAGCCCGGCCACCTTCGCGCGGTCGAAGCTCGACTGGAGTGAGCTCCCCACCGGTCGGCACGCCCGCATTCTGGCGGTGTACCGCGAGCTGATCGCCCTGAGGCGCGCGCAACCCGACCTTCGCACCGCGACCTTCGAGTCGCTCTCTGCGCAGTTCGACGACGAGACGGGCTTCTTTCGGCTCGACTGCGGCAGCCTCAGCATCCTCGCCAACTTCGGTGTCGCGCCGCTGCCGCTGCCGCCAGGCGAGGTGCTGTTCGCGAGCGGCCATGCGCTCGAAGGGCACTCCGTCGTGATTCTTCGATCGGATCGGGAATAGTCACTGGCTCCATGCACTTGCATTGAGTGCGACAGAAGTTGTCGCGTCAACCAATTGCGTCAGGAGCACGAACAATGAGCATCACCACCGAAACGATCCCCGGCTACGTCGCAGGCACGTGGACCCTGGATCCAGCCCACTCGGAGGTCTCGTTCTCCGTTCGCCACCTCGCCATCAGCAAGGTGCGCGGCACCTTCGAGAAGTTCGACGTCACGGTCGTCACGGGTGAGAACCCAGAAGACTCCACCCTCACCGCGACCATCGAGGTCGCCTCGGTGAACACCAACCAGGAGCAGCGCGACAACCACCTCCGCACGAGCGACTTCTTCGCCGTCGACCAGTTTCCGACCATGACCTTCGTCTCCACCGGCGTTCGCCAGGACGGCGACGAGTTCCTGCTCGACGGCGACCTGACGCTGCGCGGTGTCACCAAGCCCGTCACTCTGAAGGGCGAGTTCGGCGGCATCATCACCGACGGATACGGCCAGACCAAGGCGGGCGCCTCGGCCACCACGAAGATCAACCGCAAGGACTTCGGCGTCAACTGGAACGCGGCCATCGAGGGCGGCGGACTCACCCTTGGCGACGACGTGACCATCTCCATCGAGGCTCAGGTCGTACTGCAGAAGTAGACAGCAGCCGTCGAGAGGGTCGACCCTGACGGTCAA
>NZ_JBXMIS010000120.1:0-5641 GCF_057073975.1 Conyzicola sp.
GTGCCGTCGCTCGAGAGGATCGTGAGGTTCGAGATCGCCGCGAGCGGCTCGGATGCGGCGCGCACGATCGCGGGCAGCTGGTCGATGATCTGCTGGCGCAGCAGGTCGCCGGAGCGGGCGTTGAGCGCCTCGGCGCGCGCCTTGGCGGACTCCGCCTCGGCGTTGCCCTTCACACGGATTGCCTCTGCCTCTGCCTCGCCTTCGGCGCGCAGTGCCTCCGCAGCCGCAATACGGCGGTTCTTCTCGGCAATACCCTCGGACTCGACCGCCTCTGCCGCGCTGCGGCGACGGTTGCGCTCTGCCAGACCTTCGGCTTCGACGGCCTCGGCCGACGAACGACGCGAGTCACGGTCAGCGTTGGCTTGTGCCACGGCTGCCGTCGCTGCGGCCTCGGCCTTCTTGGCGATGGCGTAGGCCTCGGCGTCGGCCACGGCTCGGATCTCGGCGTCGAGCTCCTGCTTGCGCAGGCCGACGCGCTTGCCCGCGGTGATCTCCTGCTGAACCACGACCTCCTGCTGGGCGATCGCCTCGGCGAGGGGGCGCGCAGAGTCTGCCTCTGCGCGCGCCTTGTCGGTCTCCTTGAGGATCTCCGCGTTGCGCAGATCGAGCTGGCGCTGCGACTCGGCGACGGCCTGCTCCGCCTTGATGCGTGCCTCTTCTGAGGCCTGGCGGGAGACGGACTCCGCGATCTCTGCCACCTGCTTCACGCGCGCCGCCTCGGCACGGCCGAGGTCGCGGATGTAGCCGTTGTCGTCGTCGATCTCCTTGATCTGCAGCGTGTCGATCTGGAGACCCTGCACGTCGAGCGAATCGCGCACGGCCTCGAGCACCTGGCCCTGCAGGGCGGAGCGGTTGGTGATGATCTCTGTCACTGTCAGCTGGCCGACGATGGAGCGCACCGATCCGCTCAGCACCTCCTCTGTCGACGACTCGATCTGGTCCTGCTGGTTGAGGAACCGCTGGGCAGCGGCACGCACCATCGACTCGGATCCGCCGACCTTGACCACGGCGACCGCGTTGACCTTGATGGTGATCGCGTCGCGGGTCTGCGCGGTCGCCTGCACGTTGAGCTGGCGGCTGCGCAGGCTGAGCTTGAAGTGCGCCTCGACGATGGGCTTCACGAAGACCCGGGAGCCGAAGACCACGCGCTGGCCGGCGTTGCCCTCCCCGTCGGGGTCGGCAGCGACCTTCTTCTGGCGCGAGGTCACGATGATCGCCTCATCGGGCTTGGCGACCTTGATGCCGGTGAGCAGCACGATCAGCACGATGACCGCCACCACCACGATGGCGGCGACCACGAAGAAGGTGGTGGATTGGGACTGGAGTTCGGAGAAGTCCATCATCGGCCTTTCAGTCGGCGAGCCGCGTGAGTACGAGCTGAGCGCGACTTAAGTATGACGGAGATCACGCCGACTCAGGAACGGAGATCGATCGAGGCCCCGTCAACGCCGAATTCGTGCCGGAGCGCGCTGAGGGCAGCGCGCCAGCCGACGAGGCCATGCACCCCGGGGCCGGGGGCCGCCGACGACGACGCGAGGTAGACGCCGCGCTCCGGCGTGCGCCACGGATCCGCCGAGAGAACCGGCCGGGCAACCAGCTGGCGGAAGCTCGCCGCACCTGCCGCGATGTCGCCGCCGATGTAGTTGGGGTTGTATGCCGCCATTTGCTGCGCGGTCGTGCTCACCGAGGCGAGAACGAGATCCCGGAATCCCGGTGCGAAGCGCTCGAGCTGCGCGGTGACGGCCTCGGTCGGATCGACACTCGAACCGGCGGGAACGTGCGTATAGGCCCAGAGCACGTGCTGGCCCTCGGGGGCGCGACCGCGATCGAGGATCGAGGGCTGGGCCACGAGCACGTACGGATCGTCAGGATGCCGCCCGGCCGCGACATCCCGCTCTGCTGCCGCGATGGCCGCTCGTGTGCCGCCGACGTGCACGGTGCCGGCGCGACGAAGGTCGGCATTCGCCCACGGAACGGGCCCAGACAATGCGAAGTCGACCCTCGCCGCCGCATTGCCGTAGCGGAACCGACGAAGGCGTCGCTCGTACCTCGGCGGCAGCTCGACGATCGAGGCGAGCGCGCGCGGCGTGGTGTCGAACAGGGCGGCAGCATGGCTCGGCAGCTGCGCGAGCGACTCCACCCGCACCCCGGTATGGATGCTGCCGCCGTGCTGCAGCAGATCCGCCGCCATCACGTCGACGATCGCCTGACTGCCCCCGACGGGGATCGGCCAGCCGTGACCGTGCGCGTAGGCACCGAGGGAGAGGGCCGCGCCCGCGGTGGCAAGGCTCGGCATCGGCAGGATCGAGTGCGCCCCGACCCCGGCCAGCATGGCGGGGGCCGCGTCGTCGTCGAACCGGAGGTTCCAGGCCGGCGAGCCCTGCTCGAGGGCGCGGAGTGCGAATCGCGCGGCCGTGACCGGATGCCGTGGCACGCGAAGCAGGCTGCCGCCGGTGAACTGCGCCACCTCGTCCGCTCGCTCTGCCAGCGGCCCCATGAGGGAGCGCCACGCGCGGCCGTCGCGACCGAGGCCGTCGACGGTGCGGTCGAGGTCGAGCCAGGCGATGCCGGCGCCGCCACCGTCGAGCGGGTGGCCGTAGGAGACCTCCGGCACGATCAGCTCGATGCGACGCTCCAGTCCGAAGAGCTGGAAGAACTCGCTCGCGAGCGCCATGGGATGCACCGCAGAGCACACATCGTGGTGGAATCCGGGAAGGGTCAGCTGCGCCGTTCGCGCTCCCCCGCCGATGCTCTCTGCCTGCTCGTAGACAGAGACGCGGAGTCCAGCGCGGGCGAGCGTGAGGGCGGCGGCCAGTCCGTTGGGGCCGGCTCCGATGACGACCGCGTCGACATCCGTCATCGCTTCTTCAGCAGCCCGACCACGAGAGCCGCGCCGATGGCGCCGAGCGCCACTCCTGCTGCGGCGACCACGGGACGGTTGCCAATGGCCCACACCGCCGGTGACGAGTCGTGGGAGCGGTCGCTGAAGAGTCCACGAGCGCCCTGGTCACCGGCCACCGGCTGGTAGAGGTTCGTGGGGAGCATGGGGTCCTTGGTGTCGGGCGACTGCTGGCCGTCATAGCCGGTACTGGCAAGATACCGGTCGAGCAGCGGCGCGAGGAACCTGTTGCCGAGCACCGTCGCATAGGTCGACTCCCCCACCCAGGTGCTGCGCCGCGGCTTTCGTGCGACGTCGGCGACAACCCGCGCACCAACCTCCGGCTGCCAGATCGGTGGAACCGGCTGCGGGTGGTTCGGCAGCTGCGACTTCACCCAGTTGAACTGGATGGTGTTGAGCGCGGGCATGTCGACCATCGACACCCTCACCGCGCTGCCGTTGTGCAGCAGCTCGGTGATGACCGACTCGGTGAAGCCCTTGGCCGCGTGCTTCGAGGCGCAGTACGCCGCCTGCAGCGGAATGCCGCGGTGGGCAAGAGGCGAGCCGATCTGGACGACGTGACCGGAATCCCGCGGCACCATCCGCGACAGCGCCGCGCGGGTTCCATTCACCACCCCGAAGTAGTTGACGGCGGTGGCCCGCTCGAAGTCCTCTGGATCGGTGCTGAGGAACTCCCCGAAGACGCCGACCATCGCGTTGTTCACCCATAGGTCGATCGGCCCGAGCTCTGTCTCCACCCGGTCGGCCGCCCACTCGACGGCGAGACGGTCCGCGACATCGGTGGGGATGCCGAGGCCCCGTGCACCGAGCGCCTCGACATCGTGCACCGCGCCATCCAGTCCGTCCTGCCCCCGAGCGAGGATCGCCACGTCGTAGCCGCGCGCGGCGAGCTCACGCACGATGGCACGACCGAGTCCGGCGCTGCCCCCTGTGACCACGGCGATGCTCATGACGCACGCCCCTCGGCGATGAAGGCGAGCCTGCGCAACGTCTCGACGTTGCGCGCGTGGAGGAACACGTCGAGAAGCGCGCTCGGGAGGATGCTCGCCGGTCCCTTCTGCGCCTTCTCCTGGATTCGCACTATGCAGCCGCTCGCACGCGGCCGAACCTCGATTGTGACGAGCGCCTCCCCGACCGGCCAGCCCTTCGGACTGATCACCGCGCGCCGCGGCGGATCCCACTCGCGCACGACGGTCTCGTCGTTGAGCAGCATCGGCCACACGCCGAACGAGTGGTGCAGCTTCGATCCCTCGGCAGGCCAGACCTTCTCGACCTCGCGCATGCGGCTGGCGCCGACCACCCAGGTCGGATACAGCCAGCCGTCGGCGAGCACATCGAACACATCGTCAGGACTGCAGGCCATCAGCCGCACGTTGGAGGACATCCCCTCACGGTAGGCGTGGTGTCTGAAAACCGCGTGGGGTTGCGGTTGCGGCGTGAGCCGCTATGGGCGGCTAGGTCTTGCGAAGCCCCGCGGCGTGGTCGGGAACGAAACGCTGGCCGTCGATGTCCGGCCGCTCGTAGCTGTCGGACCCGGGCCGCTTCGGAAAATCGATGGGCTCCGGCTCCGACTGCTCCCATGGCACCTGCGAGAGCAGGTGGCTGATCGCATTGAGTCGCGACGCCTTCTTGTCATCGCTCTCGATGGTCCACCATGGGGCCTCTGGGAGGTCGGTACGCGCGAACATGGCGTCCTTCGCCCGCGAGTAGTCCTCCCATCGCGTGATCGACTGCAGGTCGGTCTCCGACAGCTTCCAGCGGCGCACGGGATCAGTGAGTCGCTTCTTGAACCGCTTCTCCTGTTCCTTGTCCGACACAGAGAACCAGTACTTGACCAGCAGGATGCCGTCGTCGACGAGCATGCGCTCCACCTGCGGCACATGGTCGAGGAACCGCTCGTACTCCTCCTCGGTGCTGTAGCCCATCACCCGCTCCACCCCCGCGCGGTTGTACCAGGAGCGGTCCATCAGCACGATCTCGCCAGCCGCAGGGAGGTGGGCGATGTAGCGCTGGAAGTACCACTGCGACTTCTCGCGGTCGGTCGGCTGCGGAAGAGCGACGACGCGGGTCGACCGGGGGTTGAGATACTGCACAATCCGCTTGATCGCGCCGCCCTTGCCGGCAGCGTCTCGTCCCTCGAAGATGACCAGCACGCGCACGCCGTTGGCGATCACCCACTGCTGCATGCTGACGAGGTCGACCTGAAGTCGGGCGAGCTCCTTCTCGTATGCCTTCTTCGGCACGCGCTTGCCCATCAGGCGGCCTCGTCTGCCGGCACCATCACACGCAGCGCGCCCGGCTCGATGGAGACGGTGAAGCCGGTCGTCTCACCGAACGGCTCCCCGTCGAGCTCGATCTCCTCCGGTTTGCTCAGGCGCACCTCGAGCGTCTTGCCCTGCTTGTAGTCCATGGATGCGATGTCGACGCCAGAGAGCCTCCTGCCGAGCGCAGTGCGACGCACGACACCGTTCTCCCAGAACACCTTGAAGGCCACCGAGAACCATCCGCGGATGGTCTCCGGCTTGAGCACGACGACGTCGAGCAGGCCGTCGTCGACGGCCGCATCGGGAAGCAGGAGGATGTTGGCCGGCAGCGAGCCGCAGTTGCCGATGATGATGGCGGTCGCCCGGTCGCTGTGCCGACGCCCTCCATCGAGCTGGTGTCCGACCCGAAGCGCCGACGAGTCGCGCAGCGAGGTCACGAGTGCTCTGGCGTAGGCGAGCCATCCGACCTTCTTCTTCA
>NZ_JBXMIS010000121.1:0-35239 GCF_057073975.1 Conyzicola sp.
ATGACGCGGATGTCGTGATCACCGCAACGACGCGCCTCGCGGTCACGCCCGCTCACTTCGCAACCGCGCGCCGCCGCATCGTCATCGACCTCGGCCTGCCGCGCAACGTCGACCCGGCCGTCGGCTCGATCGAGGGGGTCGAGCTGCTCGACCTCGAGACCGTGCGCCTGCACGCTCCCCTCGACCTGCTCGCCCCCGCGATCGACGCCCGAGGCCTCGTCGGTGCCGCAGCCGCCGAGTTCCATGCAGAGGCAGAGGTCGAGCCTGCCGTCGTCGCCTTCCGCAGCCACGTGCTCGGCATCCTCGACGCCGAGCTCGCCCGTCGGGATCACACGCCAGAGACCGAGGCCGCCTTGCGGCACATGGTCGGCGTCCTCGTGCACGGGCCGTCGGCCCGGGCGCGAGAGCTCGCGATCGAGGGGCGCGGCGCAGAGTTCGCGACGGCCGTCGAGACGGTGTTCGGCATCCAGCCCTCTGCGGCAGAGGCAGTGAACGTCGAGGAGTCGGCCTAGCGGACGACCCGCCTAGGCCTTGCGGCGGTGCACCAGCCCGACAACCCCGCGCACCACCGGATTGTTGGCGGCCGCCAGCAGCAGCTTGAGTTGGGTCGGGCTGATGTCGACTCCGGGGAAGCGCAGCAGCCGGCGCATCGGCATCGAGCCGACCATGTCGAGCACGCTCGTGCCGCCCTCGGTGAGCTCGACGCCGGCGGTCTTGCGCAGCAGAGGACCGGTGATGGGGTGGGCGAGCCACTCCGACACCGGGGATTCGAGCGTCAGCTTGGCGAGCGACGCCCCTGTCGCGAGCTCCAGCTCGACCTCCGCCACGATGTCGTGAGACGAACGGCCGAGCTGTAGGGAGTAGGTGCCACCCGCGACGACCCAGTCCGATGTCGAGGTGTCCCAGTGGCTGTAGGCGCGATCCGTGAGAGCCAGCTCGATCCGGGTCGAGTCACCGGGCTCGAGGAACACCTTGGTGAAGGCGCGCAGCTCGCGCTTGGGGCGACGCACCGAGGTCAGCGGTGGCGAGACGTAGAGCTGCACGACCTCCTTGCCTGCCCTGCTGCCCGTGTTCGTCACCGTGACGCTAGCGACCGAGCCGGTGTGCGTCACCTCGAAGTCCGAGTACTCGAACGTCGTGTAGCTGAGGCCGTGGCCGAACGGATACCGAACCGGGGTGTCGGTCGACTCGTAGTAGCGGTAGCCGACGAACACCCCCTCTGCGTAGCGCACCGAGTCGAGGTCGCCGGGGAAGTTGAGGAAGGTCGGGTTGTCTTGCAGCCGCACCGGAATGGATTCCGCGAGTCGCCCCGACGGGTTGACCGACCCGAACAGCACATCGGCGATCGCCGTTCCGCCGGCCTGTCCGAGCAGCCATGTCTCGAGGATGGCCGCGACAGATCCGCTCCACGGCTCGAGCGAGACGACGCCGCCGTTGGTGAGCACGACGATCGTGCGCGGGTTGGCCTCGGCGATGGCCGAGATGAGCGAGACCTGCGCCGGCGGCAGCTCGAGGTCGTGGCGGTCCCAGCCCTCCGACTCGTCGCCCTCCGGCAGCCCGACGAACAGCACGACGGTGTCGCTCTTGGTCGCGAGCGCGACAGCCTCTGCGCGGAGGGCTGCGGTGTCTCCCGACTTGTCGAGCGTGTAGCCAGCGGCGAACTCGACCGGCGTGCGCAGCATGAGCGCGTCGAGCGCAGGGTCGACCCGGGTGGGGCTGACCTGCGAGCTGCCCGCACCCTGGAAGCGCGGGCTGCGCGCGAAGTGGCCGATGACGGCAATCGGCGCGCCCTCCTCGAGCGGGAGCACCGACTCGTTGCGCAGCAGCACGATCGACTCGGATGCCGCCTCCCGCGCTAGGGAGTGGTGCGCGTCCTCGTCGAACGCCGGCCCTGTCTCGCGGGAGCCGAGCCGCGCGAGCGCCCGCACCCGGTCGACCGACGTGTCGAGGTCGGCCTCGACCGCTGCGCTCGCCCGCGCAGCAGCGACGATGGCTGCCTGGCTTTCGGCGACAGGGCCGGGCATCTCGAGGTCGGTGCCGGCTCGCAGGGCGGCGACCCGGTCATCCACCGCTCCCCAGTCCGAGACGACGAGCCCGCGGAATCCCCACTCCTCGCGCAGCACCTCGGTGAGCAGCCAGTGGTTCTCTGCCGCGTAAGTGCCGTTGATGCGGTTGTAGGCGCACATGACCGTCCAGGGCTGTTCGCGCTTGACGACGGTCTCGAAGGCCGGAAGGTAGAGCTCGCGGAGGGTGCGCTCGTCGACCTCGGCGCTCACCGTCATCCGATTCGTCTCCTGGTTGTTGGCGGCGAAGTGCTTGAGCGACGCGCCGACGCCCTTCGACTGCAGGCCGCGCACGAAGGATGCGCCGAGCTCACCGCTGATGAGCGGGTCTTCGGAGAAGTACTCGAAGTTGCGACCGCACAGCGGCGAGCGCTTGATGTTGATGCCGGGGCCGAGCAGCACGGCAACACCCTGGGCCCGCGACTCGACGCCCAGCGCCTGCCCGACGCGCTCGACGAGCTCGCGGTTCCAGCTCGAGGCGATGCCGGTGGCCGGGGGGAAGCAGGTGGAGGGAATGCTCTCGCCGAGGCCGAAATCGCCATCGGTCATCTGCGTTTTGCGCACTCCATGCGGCCCATCAGCTACGGCGATCGAGGGGATTCCCGGAGCGGCAACCGTGTCCCAGAATGTGCCGCCGGCAACGAGTGCCGCCTTCTCCTCGATGCTGAGTTGAGCCATAGCCCTACCGTAGGGCCTGGAGCCGTCGGGCGGCAGGGCTCGCTCGGGGGGTTGCCGGTGGGCTAGTGCACGTACTCCAGCAGCTCTTCGCCGACGGTGCGCATGGCGTCGAGAACGCGGAGTCGCTTCTCAAGGGAGTGGTCTTCGAACTGGATGGACACCGCGTACGACACCATCGTGCGTCGCCCCTTGAGAGCGCCAGCCTCAGCCCGCACCCCCGTGTCGGTGCCCGTCTTGTTGATGCACAGCGTCTGGTGGTCTGGCATGCGGTGCGCCAGCGGATCGAGGCCGAAGGCACTCGCGACCATCGAGAGGTCGCAGTTGAGCGACAGCCAACCGGTGACGCGCTGGCTCGTGCCCGGGTCGATGACCTCACCGCGCGCGAGCTGGCCGAACAGGCGCGAGAGCTCCTCTGTCGACCCGACCGAGAGCTGGGGTGCGTCGTCGGGGCCGCGGGTGTCGCGCACGAGGTCGAGGAGCGCGGTGCGGCTCAGGCCGAGGGACTCGGTGCGGGTGCGCACGGCATCCAGCCCGACCTGCTTGAGCAGCAGGTTCGTCGCGAGGTTGTCGCTCGTGGCTCCCACGAGAGTGGCAAGGTCGGCCACCGGCAGAGACGGTGCCTGCAGGTGCTGCCAGATGCCGCTGTCGCCGACCTGGTCGCGGGCCGACTTGTCGAGGATGCCGTAGCCGGAGAACTCCTGCGCCGTCAGCCGCGCAGAGACCTCGATGAGCAGCAGGATCTTGCCGATGCTCGCGGTCGGCAGCACGATGCGGTCGTCGATGGAGACGAGGGTGTCGCCGCTCGCGAGGTCGACGACGTTCGCCGAGACCTGCGCGCCCTCATAGGCGAGCCGCCCGAGAGAGGTGAAGCTCGAGTTGAACGAGTCGCGCCGAACTGTGCTGACGTGCTTCCCGGCCCCGCGCGATTTCACGCGCAGTGAACGCTCTCGGGTGTTGATCAGTTCAGTCACGGTAGACCTCGGAGTCCACAAAACGATTAGTTCACCAGATGGTGACCCGCTGCTCAGGATCCAACCACAGCGCGTCGCTAGGCGTGACGCCGAAGGTTGTGTAGAAGTCGTCAATGTTACGCACGATTTGGTTGCAGCGGAACTCATTTGGCGAATGTGGATCGATCGCGAGAAGGCGGATGACCTCCTCGTCACGGGCCTTGATCTGCCACGCCTGCGCCCAGGAGAGGAAGAACCGCTCCGCTCCCGTGAGGCCGTCGACGACGGGCGGTTCTGCGCCATCGAGCGAGATGAGATACGCCTTCCAGGCGATGCCGAGTCCGCCGAGGTCGCCGATGTTCTCGCCGATGGTGAGGGCGCCGTTGACGTGGTGGTCTGGCACCTGTGCGGGCGCGAGCGCGTTGTACTGCTCGATGAGGGATGCCGTCAGCGCCTCGAAGGCCGCCTTGTCATCCGCGGTCCACCAGTCGGTCAGCCGCCCGTCGCCGTCGTACTTCGATCCCTGGTCGTCGAAGCCGTGACCGATCTCGTGGCCGATGACGGCGCCGATCGCGCCGTAGTTGGCCGCGGCATCCCGCTTCTCGTCGAAGAAGGGGAACTGCAGAATGGCAGCGGGGAACACGATCTCGTTGAACCCGGGGTTGTAATACGCGTTGATCGTCTGCGGCGTCATGAACCATTCGTCGCGGTCGAGCGGCTTGCCGATCTTGCCGAGCTCACGCTGAAACTCGAACTCGCTCGTCGCGCGCACGTTGCCGAGCAGGTCGTCGGCGCTGAGCTCGAGAGCGCTGTAGTCGCGCCACTTCACCGGGTATCCGATCTTCGGGGTGAACTTCTCGAGCTTCTCCAGCGCCTTCCTCTTGGTGTCCTCGCCCATCCACGACAGGGTCTGGATGCTCTGGCGGTAGGCCTCGATGAGGTTGGCGACGAGCACATCCATGCTCTCCTTCGCCTCCCCGGGAAAGTGCCGGTCGACGTAGATGCGGCCGACGGCCTCGCCCATCGCGCCCTCGACGAGAGAGACGCCGCGCTTCCAGCGGGCGCGCAGCTCTGGCGTACCGCTGAGGGTGCGCCCGTAGAAGTCGAAGTTCTCGTCGACGAAGTCCTGGCTGAGGTACGCGGCGTTCGATCGAACGACCTGCCAGCGCAGCCAGTCCGTCCAGGCCGCGACACGGTCGGCCGTGAACAGGTGCTCCAGCCCCTCGATGAAGCTCGGCTGACGAACCACGACCTCGTCGAACGAGTTCTCTGGAACCCCGAGCGCTTCGAGCCACACCCCGAGGTCGACGTCGGGAACGAGGTCGTTCGCCGCCTCCCAGGTCATGGGGTTGTAAGTCGCCTCGGAGTCGCGGTTCTTGACGTTGTCCCAGTGCGCCGCCGCAATGTCCTTCTCCAGCGCGTAGATGCGCTCTGCCCGCTCTGGTGCGTCGTCGAGGCCGGCGAGAGCGAGCATCCGGCCGATGAAGTCCTGGTACTTCGCGGCGATCTCTGCGAACTTCTCCTCGCGGTAGTACGACTCGTCGGGAAGGCCGAGGCCGCCCTGCTCGATGAAGACGAGGTAGCGCTCCGGCTGACCGGGGTCGTTGTCGACGAAGAGCTGCACGAAGCCGGCGACACCCTGGCGCTCGAGCTCGCCGATCGTCGTCAGAAGGGTGTCGACGGTCGCGACCCCGTCGACCTGGGCGAGCAGCGGCTGCAACGGCGCGGCACCGAGCTCGTTCGCCCGCGCCTCGTCGAGGAAGCTCGCGTAGAGGTCGCCGAACTTGCGCTCCTCTGTTCCGGGCTCGGCCGACTGCGCCTCGACGATGATGTCGCGCACCGCCTGCTCCGCCTCCTCCGCGAGGATGTAGAAGGAGCCGTAGCGCGACTTGTCGTCGGGGATCTCGGTGCGCGCGATCCACTTTCCGTTGACGTGGCGAAAGAGGTCGTCTTGCGGGCGCACGGCCGGGTCGAGGTCGTCGAGGGCAATTCCGGCGGGGAGGCTCTGGTCGCTCATGCCCCAAGCCTAGGCTGGGCTCTATGACAGCTCCCACCGCCCTCTTCATCGGAGGCAACGGCATCATCTCCTCCGCCTGCAGCGAGCTCGCCGTCGAGCGCGGATTCGACCTCACCCTGCTCAACCGCGGCACCGACTCCAAGCGCCCGCCGATCGAGGGGGTGCGCCACATCACCGGCGACGCGGATCACCTCGAGGATGTGCTGCTCGGCGACTCCTCCGACCAGCGCTGGGACGTCGTCGTCAACTTCCGCTCCTTCCTTCCCTCCTCCGTCGAGAAGGACATCGAGCTGTTCACCGGCCGCGTCGGCCAGTACGTCTACATCAGCTCCGCCTCCGCCTACCAGAAGCCCATCGCACGCCTGCCGATCACAGAGTCGACGCCGCTGTACAACCCGTACTGGCAGTACTCGCGCGACAAGATCGCGAGCGAGGACGTGCTGGTCGCCGCCTACCGCTCCGCCGGGTTTCCCGCGACGATCGTGCGACCGTCGCACACCTACGACCGCACGCTCGTGCCGCTCGAGGGCGGCTGGACCCAGCTCGACCGCATGCTGCGCGGCGAGCCCGTCGTCGTGCACGGGGACGGCACGTCGCTCTGGACCCTCACCCACAACACCGACTTCGCCGTCGGCCTCGTCGGGCTCCTGAACAACCCGCGGGCGATCGGCGACACGTTCCAGATCACCTCTGACGAAGTGCTGCCGTGGGATGCGATCACCACCATGCTCGGCGACGCGCTCGGGGTGACGCCAAGCATCGTGCACGTGGCCTCCGAGACCATCGCCCGCGCGATTCCCGAGTGGGGACCAGGACTCCTCGGCGACAAGGCGCACTCCGTCATCTTCGACAACGCGAAGCTTCGATCGGTCGTTCCGGAGTACCGCGCCGTCACCCCGTTCTGGAAGGGCGCCCGCGAGATCGCCGACTGGCACCTCGCCTCGCCGATCCGTCGCAAGGTCGACGCCGAGCTCAACGCGAAGCTCGACGCGCTCGTGTCGAGCTACCGCAGCTGACCGAACTCCTCCGCCTTCTTGATCGGTCCGGCGACGAGGATCGTGTCGTCGGCCGTCAGCACCGTTGACGAGTCAGCGCTGATCCAGGCCTGCGGCCCGTTGCGGTAGGCCATGACGGTGACGCCGAACTTCGACTTGATGTGGGTCTCGCCGAGGGCCTTTCCCACGATGTGGCTGTTGGGGCTCATCTTCACGATGGCGTAGTCGGCGTCGACCTCGATGTAGTCGAGTGCAGAGCCGCGAACGAGGTGGGCGACACGGCGGCCCATGTCCTTCTCCGGGTAGATGACATGAGCGACGCCCAGCTGCTCGAGGATCTGCCCGTGCGGGTCGCTCGTGGCCTTCGCCCACAGGTGCGGGATCCTGAAGTCGAGCAGAACCGACGTCGTGAGGATGCTCGCCTGGATGTCGGATCCGATCGCGACGACCACTCGATCGAACTCGTTCACCGCGAGCTGGAGGAGTGCCTCTCTCTTGGTCGAATCGGCGCGGACGACCTGCGTCAGCTGCCCGTTGAGACCCTGAACGATCTCTTCGTTGCCATCGATTCCGAGCACCTCGGTGCCGGCGGCCATGAGCTCGAGCGCGAGTGCGCTGCCGAAGCGCCCGAGGCCGATGACGGCAACGGAGTCCGCTTCTGCGATGCGGGCAGAGCGGTCGGCACCGCCGAGGGAGAACTTAGCCAATGACGGGCCTTTCTTTGGGGAGTTCGTAGAGCAGCGGGCGCTGACGGAGGACGAGCGCCGTACCGAGGGTCAGCGGGCCGAGTCGTCCGAGGAACATCAAGGCAACGAGGATGAGCTGCCCGGCAGGCGGAAGGGTCGCGGTGATGCCGGTGGAGAGCCCGACCGTCGCGAAGGCCGACACCGCCTCGAAGAGCACTCGGTCGAGGTCGAGGTCGGAGATGACCAGCAGCGCGACCGTGGCGACTCCGACGACAGCGACGGCGAGAAGGGCCGTCGTGATCGCCTGGCGGTGAACGGCCCGCGAGAGGCGCTTGCCGAAGATGTTGACGGCCGCCTCTCCACGCAGCTCGGTGTAGATGATGAAGAACAGCACGGCGAACGTCGTGACCTTGATTCCGCCAGCGGTTCCCGCAGGGCCGCCGCCGATGAACATCAGGGCGTCCATTCCGAGCCAGGTTGACTCGTGCATCTGGCCGATGTCGAGACTGTTGAATCCGGCGGTGCGCGTCTGCACCGAGTGGAAGAAGCCGGTGAGGATGCGCGAGCCGACATCCATCGATCCGAGCGTTGCCGGGTTGCTCCATTCGAGAACGCAGATGTAGATCGTGCCAAGAACGAGCAACACGACGGTGGCCCAGACAACGATGTTGGTGTTCATGCTCCAGTGCAGCGGCTGCCGCAGCTCTCTGCGCAGCTGCATGATGACCGGAAAACCCAGGCCACCGAGAATGATCGCGGCCGCGAGTGGAAGGCACACGAGCGGATCGGTGGCGAAGCCGATGAGGTTGTCGCTGTAGAGCGCGAAGCCGGCATTGTTGAACGCAGACACCGCGTGGAACACGGCCCTCCACAGCGCGTCCAGCGGCCCGTAGTCGTACCGCAACCAGAAGACGAGAAAGAGGATGGCGGCGACGATTGCCTCGATGAGGAAGGTGATCGCGGCGATACCTCTGATCAGTCCGCGCACGTCGGCTGTTCCGAAGCTCTTCGCCTCGGAGGCCGCCGTCACCCGCCCTCGCAGCGACAGCTTGCGCACCAGCAGCAGGCCGATGAGCGAGGCGAAGAGCATGATGCCGAGTCCGCCGACCTGGATCAGAGCGAGGATGACGAACTCGCCGAATGGCGACCAGAACGTCGGGGTGTCTACCACCGTCAACCCCGTCACGCACACCGCCGAGGTCGCGGTGAAGAATGCCTCTAGCGGTGTCGCCGCTCTGCCCTCAGCCGAGATCGGCAGCATGAGCAGCGCTGTTCCGAGAAGGTCGGCGGCCGCAAAGCCTCCCACTACGGCGCGAGCGGGATGGAGGCGGCGCTGACGGTTGTTCGAGACGGCCCTCGCCGACGTGGTCGCCACAAGCGCACCTCCTTCGAGCGAGGAGTCTAACGGGGCGGCGCCGTGGTCGCTCCCCGGTGGAACTGGCTGCCGAAGACGACCGGCTCGGCTGGCTCGCCCGTCAGCAGCGAGACGACTCCGCGACCAGCCGCGTGGCCTTTGTCGAAGGCAGGCTGCACCATGGTGGTCAGGTCGATCGGCGCGATGCCGTCGAGGCGCACGCCGTCGAAGCCGACGACGCTGACATCCTCCGGCACGCGAAGACCCAGCTCCTGGGCACCGCGCACGACGCCGACGGCGAGCAGGTCGCTCTGCGCCACGATGGCCGTCGGGCGTGGGGAGGTGGAGAGCACCTCGATCGCCGCATGGTAGCCCTCGTCGACGGAGCTTGCGCTCGCGACGTATCCGGTGGCGTTCGGGTAGACCTCGCGCACGCCGGCAATGCGCTGCGAGGCGGTGTAGCCCTCGCTCTCGAGCTCGCGCTGCGGCGTCAGCCACCCGGGGGTGTGGGCCGCGTCGACCGAGAGGGTGACCATGACGACATTCTCGTGACCGAGGTCGCGAAGATGCTCTGCGAGAACCCGTGACCCTCCGGCGTTGTCAAGGTCGATGGAGAGCACGCCATCCATCGGCTCCGTCTCGACGCCAACGATGGGAACCCCGCGCTGGCGGAAGACGTGCACGGCGTCGGCGAGGCGCGTGCTGCATCCAATCAGCACGACCGCATCGAGAGGCACGGTTCGAAACCCGCTGGGCCCCTCGTTGTCGGTGAGCAGCAGCATCGCCGAGCCGCTCGGCCCGATGGCGTCGGCGATGCCGTCGAGCGTCGCGATGTTCATGGGGTCGCGAAAGGCCTCGCTCACGCTGTCTTCGAGAACGACGCCGACGATGCCGGAGCGGCCGCGGCGCAGCGACTGCGCGCGCGGGTCGGGGCCGGCGTAGTTGAGCTGCTCTGCCGCGGCGAGCACCTTGGCCCGCGTCTTCTCCGACACCGGGCCCGCTCCGCTGAACGCGAGGGAGGCGGTGGATGCCGAAACGCCTGCCAGCGCAGCCACCGCGGCCAGGTTGGGTCGCTCGGTGCTCGTACTTGCCGCGTCGGTCATGGTGTTGCTACATTACTCGAAACGATTCGATCGAATCGATTCGATTTCCACGGGCCGCCACGGCCGCCACGACCCTCAGCACCAGGAACACCATGACGACAACGCAGTACTCCGGCGGGCTCACCCGCACCCAGGTCGTCGGGTGGCGCAACGCCCTCTTCGTGATCTTCGCCCTCTGCGGACTCGCCATGTCCACCTGGATGTCGCGGGTGCCCAGCGTGCGCGACTCGTTCGCCGCCGACACCGCCACCATGAGCATCCTCGCGTTCTCCATCGCCGCGGGTTCTATCGCCGGCCTCGTCGGGTCGAGCCACATCATCGCCCGCGTCGGCGCGAACCGCACCATCATGTGGGGTCTCGTGATCGGCGCCATCGGGCTCTCGATCGCCGGCATCGGGGCAACCGTCGGGCCGAGCTTCGGTCTCACCATGGCGGGCCTCGCCCTGTTCGGCGCCGCCTTCGGCATCTGCGACGTCGCCATGAACGTCTCCGGCGCCGCGCAGGAGCGCGTGCTCGGCAAGCCGATCATGCCGATCTTCCACGCCTTCTTCAGCTTCGGCACGATGGCGGGGGCAGGCCTCGCCGCCCTCGTCGAGACGGCTGGCCTGTCAGTGGCCGTGCATATCGGCGGCATCGCCGTGATCATGGCGGTTGCCGTCGTCGTGAGCGTGCGCTTCCTGCAGTCGGAGCACATCGTCGAGGATGGCGCCGAGCCGGTCGCCGATGACGACCACTCCAAGACGTGGCGGGGCCGCCTGTCCATCTGGCGGGATCCGCGCACCCTCCTCATCGGACTCATCGTGCTCGGCATGGCCTTCACCGAGGGAACCGCCAACGACTGGCTCGCCCTCTCGATCGTCGACGGCTACGACGTGACCAATGCATCCGGTGCGCTCGTCTTCGGCATCTTCGTGACATTCATGACCATCGGCCGCCTCGCCGGTGTCGTCGTGCTCGAGCGCTTCGGCCGCGTGCCCGTGCTGCGCGGCACCGCGGTGCTCGCTGTCATCGGCCTGCTCATCGTCATCTTCGGCCCGAGCGTGTACGTCGCCGCCGTCGGCGTTGCGCTCTGGGGCCTCGGCGCCTCGCTCGGCTTCCCGGTCGGCATGTCGGCCGCGGCCGACGACCCGCGCACGGCCGCGGCACGCGTGAGCGCCGTCGCGACGATCGGCTACTTCGCCTTCCTCGTCGGCCCGCCCGTCATCGGCCTGCTCGGCCAGCAGTTCGGCCTGCTCAAGGCGCTGCTCGCTGTTCTCGTGCTCGTCGGCATCGCCGGCCTCGTGTCCTCCGCCGCTCGGGAGCCGGCAAAGCGGTGACCGCCGTTCCGCTCGAGCAGGTCGACACCCGCTGGTGGCGTTTCGCCATCTTCGCGATGTTCGCCGGCAACGGCCTGGCGATCGGCACCTGGGCATCGCGCACGCCGGCGACGGCAGAGGCGCTCGATCTCGGGCTCGCGCAGATGGGCGTGCTCATCACCACGATCCCGCTCGGGGCGCTGCTCGGCCTGCTCGCTTCGAGCCACGTGCTGGAGCTGCTCGGTGAGCGCAAGACGGCGATCGCGGCGCAGGTGGTCGGAATGGTGTCGTTCGCCGGGTTCGGCATCAACGCCATCCTCACCGGAAACCCCTTCATCGGTGCTCCCCTGCTCGTGCTCTACGGGGTCGGCATCTCTGTCACCAACATCGTGATCAACCTCGAGGCGGCGAGCAGCGACCGGGTGACCGGTCGCACCCTCATGCCGCTGTTCCATGCGGCGTTCAGCATCGGGGCGGTTGCCGGTGCGGCCCTCGGTGCCGTCGGGTCGGCGGTTCACCTGCCGATCAGCATCCACTTCCCGGTGATCGCGGCGATCATGCTCGCCATCATCCTCAGCGTCGTGCGGTTTCTTCCAGAGCTGCGTGAGAGCCACGTCGAGCGGCCAGGCTTCGGCGAGCGCATGAAGGTCTGGGTCGAGCCGCGCACCCTTCTCGTCGGGTTCATCGTGCTCGCCGCGTCGTTCACCGAGGGCACGGCAAACAACTGGCTGTCGCTCGCCATGGTCACGGGTCGCGGCTGGGAGCCAGAGCTCGGTGCCGCGACGGTGACGGTCTTCGCGGCATCCATGGTTGCCGGCCGCTTCGGCGGCGGATGGTTCGTCGACCGGTTCGGTCGCGTCGCCGCCCTGCGCACCGCCTTCGCCCTCGCCGCGACCGGAGTGCTCGTCGTCACCCTCGTCGACTCGCAGCTCGCCACCTTCGCCGCCGTCGCCCTGTGGGGACTCGGCGCCTCGCTCGGCTACCCCCTCGGCATCTCGGCCGCCGCCGACGACCCGCGCAACGCGCCAGCGCGCGTCGCCGCCGTGGCCACGGTCGCGACCATCAGCGGTCTGCTCGGCCCGACCGTCATCGGCCTCCTCGGCGAGCACTTCGGCCTGCCGCAGGCCTTCGTCGCGGTCGCGGTGCTGCTCGTGGTCGCCCTTGCGGTGTCGGGAGCCGCGAAGCCACCCCAGCGCGCCGCCTAGACTCGAGGCCGTGCGTCTCGTCATTGCCAAGTGCTCCGTCGACTATGCGGGCCGGCTCAGCGCGCACCTCCCCCTCGGCACCCGCCTTCTCGTGGTCAAAGCCGACGGCGGCGTGCTCGTGCACGCCGACTCGCTGAGCTACAAACCGCTCAACTGGATGAGCCCGCCCTGCGTGCTCTCGACGATCGACCCAGACCAGGACCAGCTGGATGCCGGCGTCACCGAGATCTGGAAGGTCGCCCAGGCGAAGACGGCCGACCTTCTCGTCATCTCGATCCACGAGATCCTGCACGACTCGTCGCACGAGCTCGGGCTGGACCCCGGACTGCAGAAGGACGGCGTCGAGGCCGATCTGCAGAAGCTGCTCGCAGAGCAGATCGAGCTGCTGGGCGATGGACACACCCTCGTGCGCCGGGAGTACATGACCGCGATCGGGCCGGTCGACATCCTCGCGCGCGATGGCGCAGGAGCGGCGGTCGCCGTCGAGATCAAGCGCCGCGGCGACATCGACGGCGTCGAGCAGCTGACCCGCTACCTCGAGCTGATGAACCGCGACCCGCTGCTGGCCCCGGTGCACGGTGTGTTCGCAGCCCAGGAGATCAAGCCGCAGGCGCGCACCCTCGCAACCGACCGCGGCATCCGGTGCCTTCTTCTCGACTACGACGCGATGCGCGGTCTCGACGACGCGCACCAGCGGCTGTTCTAGCCGCTACCGCTTCTTGCCTCGGCCGCGCAGCACCATGCCGCCGACGAGGGTGACGAGCACGAGCCCGCCGCCGGTCAGCACGATCGGCAGCAGGTCGTTCTGCGTCGGCCCGACAGACGAGACGGCCTCGAGCTGCGACTGGTCGGCGACGAAGGATGCGACCCACGCGAGCGAGGAGTTCCAGTTGACGGTCATCTCGTTCGTCGACCACGACTGGATGTCGTCGAGGTAGCAGAGCTGGTCGGCGCACCCGGTCGTGAACGTCTGCTGCGCGAGCGGATCCTGGATCGACCGGTTCGGCCCACCCGCGAGGGTGCCCGGCGGCGGTGACGGCAGGTCGGCGTCGAGCTGGTGCGCGAACCACCGGCTGTGCTGGTTCTGCGAGTAGGTCGTGCCGTACCCGGTGACGTAGGAGTTGTTCATCGCGTTGCGGCCGAGGATGTAGTCCATGCCCTCCACCACCGCGTAGCTGAAGCGCGCATCGCCGCTGAGGTCGTAGGCCGTCGCCATGACCACCATGTTGTTGAGGATGGAGCTGTTCGAGCCCCAGCCGTAGCCGCTGATCGGGGCATAGGGCTGGCCGAAGTTCTCGCCATCCTGAGCAGCCGCGTACTTCTCGGCCAGCGCGACGACGGAGTCTGCGACCTCGTCTCGGCCCGGAAGGTCGTTCGGCACGGTCGCGAGATCCATGCGCGCGAGCGCCGCGACGTGGCCCCAGTCGAAGCCGGCGATGCGGAAGATGTCTCCCGTGTGCAGCGGGTCGTCGAGCACGGCGGCCTCGAAGGCCGGCTCACCGGTCGTGAGGTAGAGCTCTGCTGCCGCCCAGTAGAACTCGTCGGTCACGTCGTCGTCGTCATAGGGGCCACCGCCGTTCTGGCCGTCGGAGGCAGGGGCGAGCAGTCGCGGGTTGGCCTTCGCGGCATCCCAGGCGGTTCTCGATGCGGCGAGCAGCTCGTCGGCGAACGCGGAGTCGTACTGCTCGAACAGTCGCGCACCCTGCGCGGCGACCGCTGCGAGGTTGAGGGTGGCCGCCGTGGAGGGGCGGTGCAGCTGTCGTGGCTTTGGATCGTCGGATGGCAGCAGCGGCAGGCCGGTCCAGCTGTCGTCCTGCACCTTGTGGTGCACCATCCCCGCGAGTTCCTCGCCGACTGGCACCTGCATGCGCAGCATCCACTCGAGCTCCCACCGGGCCTCGTCGAGCAGGTCTGGCACGTCGTTGCCTGACTCCGGGATGCCGAGGACACCGTCGTCGAACACCCCTGGCGTCACGGACGACGCCGTCAGTGTCCTCTCAAATGCGGACATGAGCTGGTACACAGCGATGCCGCCGTTGACGACGTACTTGCCGTGGTCTCCCGCGTCGTACCAGCCGCCGCGCACATCGAGCTCGTAGTCGCAGGTCCAGTTCTGCATGAACGGCTGCGGCGCCTGGCAGCCAACCGCGGTGTCGCCCTGGTTGGGGGCGACGTCGAGATGGCCGGCCTCGCGTTCGTATCCCGGCACGTCGATCGCCATGCCGCTGCGCACGAGGTGGAAGTACGAGAGGGAGTCGTAGCGCAGCTGGTCGTAGAGGTCGTCGCGGATCGCGAAGGGGTGGCTCGTCTCCCCATCGGCCTCGAGGGTGAAGCCCTCGCCCGTCTCTGCCACGGAGCTGAAGTCGATCACGTGCACGGCGCCGCCGGCGCTCGAGTCGTCGCCGCGCGGCTCCGACTGGCCGGTTGCGACGGTCTCGCCCGCGGCGGTGCGCAGGGTCCACGGCACAGCGGCAGCGGCGTCCGTCATCAGGGTCGCGCGCTTGGGGCCGGTCGGCAGGTAGCCGACCTGGTTGACGCGCACCCGCGTTCCCGTCTCCGGCACGAACGCCTCTGCTGGATCTCCAGCGTGGATCGAGACGTCGTCGATGCAGAGCGACCACGGCTCGTCGGCGCCGCCGACCTGGAACACCACCTGCGCCGCCGGAAGGTCCATGCTCGCGTTGAACGTGTAGGAGAACTGCGTCTCGTCTCCGCCGAGGCTCGGGTTTGCCTCGAAGGTCGCGTCCCACGGCGACACGGGCTGCTGAACAAGCGCCCGGATGACGACGGGGGCCGGCGAGACACCCACGGCGGTGAACGAGAAGTCGTAGTCCTCTCCCTTGACGATCGGCACGCCGTCGACGCCGATGATCGAGCTCCACGCCGTGCTCGTGCCACCGGGAACGTCGACGCAGAGCTGGCCGTCGGTGGCGGTCGCCACCATGTCCTGGGTGACGAACCACGGCTGGGTGGTGCCGTCGAAGCCGCCGCCGGGAATCAGCTCCGGGCCGTCCTGCGCGAGTGCGGGCAGGGGGCTGGCGACGAGCACCCCGACGATGACGACGACCGCGATTGCCTTGACCACGAGATTCCACCCTTCATGAGAGCGCTCCCAAATCGGAACGGTCTTCATCGACACGTTCCGGCCACCCTATGGCCTATGGCTAGCGGCTCGCCACGTACGACGACTCGATGCCCTCGACGAGTCCGTTGAGAGAGAGGATTCCGACCCCCATGACGATCTGGGTGACGATGATCACGGCGGGCAGCACGAGCGCGGATGCACCTCTCTGCCCGTAGAGCATCGCGCACACGACGACGATCGCGAGCACGAGGAGCGCGAGAATGCCGAAGCCGTAGCCGAGCAGCTCGCGCAGGTAGGCAAGGGGCTGAGTGACGTCGACGCCCGCGGGATTGATGCTGTCGAACAGCGCCTCGATGCCTGCGCCGACGAGAATGGGCAGCGGCACGATGGCCGAGCTCAGCAGCACTGCCCACGCGGTGAGCCGATCACGGCCCGCGACTGTCGAATCCTCGACCGATGTCTCCGGAACGATAACCATGTCTCCCCCCACACCCCCCATTCGGGGGGACGTGCACAACGCTAGCGCTCCGGGCCCGCGTCGCGCGACCTAGTCTTGTCACAAATGACTACGCCGTATAGCTGCGTGCTGCTCGATCTCGACGGCACCCTCATCGACTCCGCGCCCGGCATCACCTCCACCCTCGCCTGGACCTTCGAGGAGCTCGGCGAACCGGTCCCCAGTCCGACGGCCCTTCTCGAGTACGTCGGCCCTCCGCTGCTGCAGTCCTTCGAGTCGATCGCCGGAATGTCCGATTCCGACGCGCGCCAGGCGCTCTCCACCTACCGCGAGCGCTACCTCGCTCACGGCGTCACCAACGTCTCCGCCTACGTGGGCATCGAGCAGACTCTCTCCGCGATCTCCGCGAGCGGCGTGCCGAGCTCGCTCGCGACATCCAAGCCAGAGTCCCTTGCGCGCCTGGCGCTCACCCACCTCGGGCTCATGCATCACATCGACGTGATGACGGGCGCCTCAGAAGACGAGGTGCGCAGTGAGAAGAAAGACGTCATCGCCCTCGCCCTCGAGCGCCTCGAGGCATTCGGCGCAGACCTGTCGAACCCGATCATGGTCGGCGACCGCTTCTACGACGTCGAGGGTGCGGCCGCCAATGGGCTGCCGACGATCTTCGTCGACTGGGGCTACGGCTCACCCGCAGAGCAGGTCGGCGCTATCGCCGTCGTCTCGACGCCGAGCGAACTGCTCGCGCTGCTGCTGGCCTAGACAGGGCAGCGCACATAGGTCGGCCGGCCTGCTGCGCGATCGAAGACGTGCTCCTGCATGGTGCTGCCGCACAGCGGACACGCGCGGGTGCTCACGGCGGGCTGCGGCGGCTCGTTGTACGGGCCGAGCGGAGGCGGGCCGATGTAGGGAACGAGCGCACCGTTCAGGCGGTCCCACCACTTGGTCATCCCGACTCCTTTTCGTTAGTGCACTAATTAATCTAGCACTAAGGATTGGATAGGATGCCCTCGTGCCGACAGATCCCCTCGCCCTCGACCGCCAGGTCTGCTTCGCTCTCGCGGCGGCCTCCCGCAGCGTCATCGGCATCTACCGCCCGATCCTCGAGCCGCTCGGCCTGACGCACCCGCAGTACCTCGTCATGCTCGCCCTGTGGGAGCGCAGTCCGCGCACAGTCAGCGACATCGGCACGGCGCTTCACCTCGAGCCGGCCACGCTCTCCCCACTGCTCAAGCGGCTCGAAGCCGCCGGGCTCCTCACCCGCGCCCGCAGCACGAGCGATGAGCGGGCCCTCGCCGTCACCCTCACCGAGGCGGGTCTCGCCCTGCGGTCAGAGGCAGAGAAGGTGCCGGGCAGAGTCGTCGAGCGGCTCGGCCTCCCCCTCGCCCAGCTCGAGCGGGTGCGTGACGAGCTCACCGCGCTCATTGCCGCCGCTACCTAGCGAGCGTCTCCACGGCCGCGCCGAACACCCGCGGCAGCCGCGCCGCGAGCGGCACGATCGCCCCGTGCAGTGGACCGGATGCCGCTGCCGCGAGCCCGCTCGTCAGCACCCGGAAGTCGCGGGTCACCCGCAACCACTCCCGCTCGTAGTCGTTCGGGCGCTGCGCGGCGAGCGCCGCAACCGCGGCCCTCGCCTGGTCGAGCCCGAGTCGAAGACCCTCACCGGTGATCGCGTCGACATAGCCAGAGGCATCTCCGACGAGCAGCACGCGCCCGGCGACACGGCGGCGGGTGCGCTGGCGGAACGGCCCGGCACCGCGCAGCTCCGACGCCGGCTCGGCCCCCGCGATCCGCTCGGCCAGTCGAGGCGATGCCGCGATCGCCGCCGCGAAGTCGGTGCCGCGACGGCAGAGTAGGGCGAGCCCGACGACGCCGTCGGCCGTCGGCGTCACGTAGACCTCTCCGAGGGGGGTGAAGTGCACCTCGATGTTCTCGCTCCACGGCTGCAGGTGGAAGTGCCGGCGCAGGCCGTAGCGCCGACGGGATCGTGGGGTGGGGAGGCGAAGGCCGACCGCCTCTGCGACGGTGCTGTGCAGGCCGTCTGCGGCGAGCATCCACGAGGCGGTGATTCCCGCTGCGGTGACCGAGCTCGCGTACTGCGTGACGGAGTCGACCCTGCGGTGCTCCACCTCGACCCCGAGGTCGAGCGCCCTGGCGAGCAGCGCGGCGTGCAGGGTGGTTCGCCGCACCCCCAGGCCGTGCCCGCCCGCGAAAGGATGCGAGACAGAGCGGCGCCCGTCGGTATAGGTGACGCCCCGCAGCGGAAGGCCGCGCGGCGAGACCCCGAGCCGCGCCAGCAGCGGAAGCGCGCCGGGCATGAGGCCCTCGCCGCACGCCTTGTCGATCGCGCCACCGCGCGGCTCGACGACGACAACGGAGAACCCGGCGAGGCGTGCCTCGATCGCCGAGGCGAGCCCGGTCGGCCCCCCGCCGACCACGAGCACGTCAGTCATCGCGCCGCTCGGCGAGAAGTCGCAGTGCCCCGTTCTCGATCGGGATGCGGAACCGCAGCAGCAGTATCGCGTTGAGCACGGTGAACACGATTGCCGTCACCCACGCCGTGTGCACGAGCGGAAGGGCGACGCCCTCGATCGCGACGATCCAGTAGTTGGGATGCCGCAGCCACGCCCAGCGGTACGGACCACGGGCGCGCACCTCGCCGGCCCCGGGAACGACGATAACGCGCGTGTTCCACTGCCGTCCGAGGGAGGCGATGCACCAGTAGCGACCGGGCTGGGCGAGCAGCGCGATCGCCAGCATCGGCCAGCCGAGCGCGGGAATGAAGGGGCGGCCAGCAAGGAAGACCTCGGCGATGCACGCGAGCAGGAACCCGGTGTGCAGCGTCACCATGAACGGGAAGTGCCGCTGCCCGAACTCCACGCCCCCGCGCGAGAACGCGAGCGCGGCGTTGCGCTTCGAGATGACCAGCTCGACGACGCGCTCCGCGCCGGTGAGCAGGATGAGTGCCAGGTACCAGATCATCGAACCTCCTCCATGAGCACGAACTCCGCGCTCACTCCCGGGCCGAGCGCGAAGAGCAGCGCGTCGTGCTCCCCCGCCGCGAGCGCGTCGGCGAGCACGTGCAGCACCGAGGCCGACGAGAGGTTGCCGCGGCTCGCGAGCGATGCCCAGCTGCGCTCGAACCGCTCGCGCGGAAGGTCGAGCGCCGTGGCGAATGCCTCGAGGATGCGCGGTCCGCCCGGGTGGGCGATCATCGCGAGCCCGTCGAGCGGCCGCCCCTCGAGGAAGAGGGAGACCTCTGCCGGAAACTCGCGCTCGATCACGCTGGCAACCTCCGCGGTGAGCACGATCTCGAATCCCGTGCCGCCAAGGTTGAAGGCCAGCACGTCGGCGGTCTGCGACACCAGCACGCTGCGGGTCGCGACGATGCGAGGTCCGGTCGCGGCAGGATGGTCGTCGCCGACGAGGGCGACCGCTGCGGCGCCATCGCCGAACAGACCGCTCGCCACGAAGTTCGCCATCGAGTCGTCAGTGCGCTGCAGGGTGAGGGAGCACAGCTCGACAGCGAGAAGCACGACGACCCCCTTCGGCCGGTGCTCGAGGTAGTCGTGCGCGCGGGCGAGCCCGCCAGCGCCCGCCACACAGCCGAGGCCGAAGCTCGGCCAGCGACGCAGGTCGCTGCGCATGCCGAGCCGCTCCGCCACCAGGGCGTCCACCGACGGGGCCGCGACTCCGGTGACCGACGTAAACAGCAGGAGGTCGACATCCTCCGGCCGCAGTCCAGCGGAGTCGAGGGCGTCGCGCACCGCTCTCTCGCCGAGGTCGGTGGCCACCCGCACCCACTCCGCGTTCGAATGCGTGAGGCCGCCGAGGTCGCGGTAGCGCTCCAACGGCAAGGCGGAGTAGCGTCGCTCGACCGTGCTCGAGGCGTACATGCGCTCGATGACAGGCCGCCGCTTCGGGTCGGGCGAGAGCAGCGGTCCCATCTCGGCGATGATCTGCTGCTGGCTGTAGGAGTGCTCTGGCAGCACGGGGGCGACCGCGGCGATCCTCGTCATTGGCCGAGCCTAACCCTGCGCCGTTATCACTGTCGGGGGTTGACGGCCCTGATCGTCCATGCCGCACTCGACGACTCACCGGGCTGCAGCACGATGAGGTCGACGCCGGAATTGAATGCATCGGGTGGGCAGGTCATCGGCTCGACCGCGAGGCCGATGCGGTGGATGTCGGGGTTCGGCTGGTCTGCCGTGTGCACCTGCACCCACGGCAGCTCGTCACCCCACTCCATCTCGACCCCGGAGCCGTCGGCCGTCGTGACTCGCACGAGAGCCCGGCCATCCTCGTTCGGAATGATCGAGGTGAAGGCGTGGTCGATGAACACGTCGCCGACGGCACGCGGCACCCGAAAGTCGAAGGCGCCGTCGGCGTGGCTGACGACGTCCTCGATGCCGATGGGAATGAGGCGGTCCTCCGTGACGGTGAGCACCTCGGCGACCGGGAGGTCGAGCATCCAGTCGTCGACGCGGCCCTCGCCGGCAACGAGATATGGATGCGGACCGGTGCCGTACGGTGCCGCGTCCTTCCCGATGTTGCTGGCCGTCACGGTCGTCTCGAGGCCGTCGGCGGTGAGCTCCCACCGCACGCGCAGCAGCACGCGGAACGGGTAGCCGAATTGCGGAACGATCTCGGCGGCGAGAACCACATGGCTCTCGCTCTTCTCGATCTCCTGAAAGTCGAGCCAGCTGGCGAGCCCGTGCAGCGCATTGCCGCGCTCCGGCTCGGTGAGCGGCACCTGGTACTCGATGTCGTTGAACGTGTACTTGCCGTCGGCGATGCGGTTCGGCCATGGCGCGAGCGTGACACCGCGGTACTGCACGTGCATCTGGTCTGCGTCGAAAGGCACCACGAGGTCGCGGCCGTCGTGCTGCAACACGCGAAGGCTCGAGCCGATGCTGGCAATAACGGCTCGGTAGTCACCGAAGGCGATCTCGTACTGGGCGCCGGAGGTGGGGGTTGCGGTATTCACGGCGCTTACGTTACTCGACTAGTGCAGCGCGGAATCCGCCTCGGCGATTCGCCACTCGTGGAACCGCACGGTTAGTCCCGCTCGGCTCGGTGCGCACAGCATGGGGCCCGCGGTCGACGGCAGCTCCCATGGGATCACCCGCACCAGCTGGAACGGCTCACTGCCGGCCCGGGCGCGGAGTGTGATGGCGTCATCGGCCCAGCTCGCGCGAATGGTGACCCGCTGCCCCGCCCACGCTGGCACGGGAGCGACGGACCAGTCGCTGCGGCCGCGGGTGACGACGGCACCGACCTGCGGTTGGCCGTCGGCGAACTCGATGCCGGCCTTGATCCAGTTCTCGTCATCTGCCTTGAGCAGGATTCCCGCCTGGTCGAACTGCGCCTCGAAGGCCACCGTGAACTCGACTTCAACGGCCATCCCCTGGCCGAACGCCGCGAGCAGCCCGTGCTCTGTGTCGTGCACGAAGCCGTAGGCGGTGTGTCGCCACGCATCGCTGCCCTCGACGGCCGTGACCAGCAGGTCGCTGCCGTCGGCCGCAAGTGCAGCCGGCTCGGTGGTCCAGCTGCCGAACGCCCAGTCGATGCGCGTCATACCCGCCTCAGCCTCACCACGGGAATCTCGCGGTCGCCGGCGCGCTGCGCGTACGACTCGAACGCGCGGGAGCGTGCGGTGAATGCGGCCCAGGCTGCGTCGTACTCCGAGCCGTCGAGCTGGGTCGCGACGACATCCACCATCTCGCCACTTCCGATCTCGACGACGGCTGACGGGTGCGCGATGAGGTTGTGGAACCAGGCCGGATGCCGCGGGGCGCCGCCCGCAGAGGCCACAACCATCCAGCCGTCATCGGTTGCAATCGCCATGAGCGGATTCACCCGCTCCGCCCCGGAGCGCGCGCCGACGGTGTGCAGCAGCACAAGGCTGTCGCCGAAGCCCGCGGTCTCGACGTGGCCGCCGTTCGCGCGGAACTCGTTGATAATCGTCTGGTTGAAGTCGGCCACGCACCCATTGTCGCGGGTTACCCTGATCGCATGTCGAACCGCCGCCGCACAATCTCTGCGATCCTCGTTGCCATCGGGGCAATCGTCTACGGCGTCTCGCCGATCGATGTGCTGCCAGAGCTGCTCATGGGCCCACTCGGCTTCGGCGACGACATCGCGGTGCTGCTCGGTGCCGGCTTCGGCATCTGGAAGCTGCTGACCGGACGCAACCCGCGTGCCGCTGGGAACGGCAGCGGCGGAGTAACTCCGCCGCCTGCCGGTTGACTACCTCTGGTGCGCGAGGGGGGACTTGAACCCCCATGCCCTCACGGGCACACGGACCTGAACCGTGCGCGTCTGCCAATTTCGCCACTCGCGCTCACCAGTCGGCACCGTAGCGCCAACCGATTGAGATTAGCACAGGCAGGATTGGCCGTTGCCTCATCCTCACGGCGTAATTGCGGGGGCGTACAACTCAGTGCCATACCGTTGCGGCTAACATCGTTCCAGCACGGCCTACCGCGACCGAAGGAGAACCGTTGGGTCTTCTCGACAACTTTGAGAAGGGTCTTGAGCGCGCCGTCAACGGCGCATTCGCCAAGACCTTCAAGAGTGGTCTGCAGCCGGTCGAGATCACCGCGGCCCTCCGCCGCGAACTCGATACCAAGGCGGCGGTTGTCTCCCGCGACCGCATTCTCGTGCCGAACAAGTTCGTCGTGCGCCTTTCGCCAGACGACTACGAGCGCATCATCGGGCTCGGCGAGGCGCTCATCGACGAGCTGACGCAGCTGGTGCAGAGCCACGCGGCCGCACAGCGCTACAGCTTCGCCGGAGGCATCTCGATCAGTTTCGAGAACGCTCCGAACCTCACGCAGGGAATGATCGACATCCAGTCGGTCAACGTCAAAGGCGAGATCGCCTGGACCCCGGTGCTCGACATCGACGGAACCCACTACCCGATCGTGCGCTCGCGCACCGTCATCGGCCGCGGCACGGAGGCAGACATCACCGTCGACGACACGAGCATCTCGCGCAAGCACATCGAGATCCTGTGGGATGGCAAGCGCGGCCAGGTGAACGACCTCGGCTCGACGAATGGCGCGCTGCTCAACGGCCAGCCGGTCGTCAAGGCGCTGCTCGAGCCCGACTCCGTTATCGACATCGGCCGCACCCGCATCGTGTTCCGCGTGCTCGCGCAGGCGGCCTCGGAGGGACGCAGCTGATGGGCGAGCTGACGCTGTTCGTTCTCAAGGTCGGATTCCTCATCCTTATGTGGGTGTTCGTGTTCGTCATCCTGTTCACGCTGCGCAGCGACCTGTTCGGGCAGAAGACGCGCAAGCTGCCGTCCCCCGCCCAGGCTGCGCCGAGCTTCGCCCCCGCCGCACCGGCGCCCGCGCCCGC
The DNA here is from genome assembly GCF_057073975.1 of Conyzicola sp. Lineage (NCBI taxonomy): Bacteria > Bacillati > Actinomycetota > Actinomycetes > Micrococcales > Microbacteriaceae > Conyzicola > Conyzicola sp. The sequence continues at coordinate 23,254 of NZ_JBXMIS010000121.1, forward strand.
CAAGCCGAAGGCCACCCCCGCCCAGACGGGAACGGCGACGCGCCTCGTCGTCACCGCCGGCGCCAAGGAGGGCCTGGAGATCTCGCTGCCAGAGGAGCTGCTCACCATCGGGCGCTCCAGCGAATCCGACCTCGTCATTCGCGACGACTACACCTCGACCCATCATGCGCGGCTGCTGCTCGGCGCCACGGGCTGGATGGTCGAAGACCTCGACTCCACCAACGGAACAACCCTCGACGGCTCCCCGGTCAAGGCCCCGACGCTCGTGCCTCTCAACACTCCCGTCACCATCGGCACGACGACGTTCGAGCTCCGGCGGTAGTCCATGGCCCAGGCGAACAAGAGCGCAGCCGTCTCGCACGTCGGCAAGATCCGCAGCAACAACCAAGACAGCGGATACGCCGGGTCCCACCTCTTCGTCGTCGCCGACGGCATGGGCGGCCACGCGGGCGGCGACGTCGCCTCTGCACTGACCATCAAGCACGTCGCCACCATCGACCGGGCCTTCCCGACGGCGGAGGAGGCGGCAGAGGCACTTCGCTCGGCGCTTCTGGCCGCCAACGGCATCCTCACCGAGACGGTCTTCGACCACGGCGAGCTGACCGGCATGGGAACGACGGTGAGCGGGATGCTGCTCGTCGGCACCCGCGTCGCCGTCGCCCACATCGGCGACTCCCGCATCTACCGCCTCCGCGAGGGATCTCTCGAGCAGGTCACCAGCGACCACACCTTCGTGCAGCGCCTCGTCGACAGCGGCCGCATCACCGAGGAGGAGGCGGCGGTGCACCCGCGTCGCTCCGTGCTCATGCGCGTGCTCGGGGATGTCGACGCGACCCCAGAGATCGACACCCTCGTTCTCGACACCCAGGCCGGCGATCGCTGGCTGCTGTGCTCCGACGGTCTCAGCTCCTACGTGCCCGTCGACCGCATCACGACCGCCCTGAGCGTCGAGGCCGACGCGCAGTCGGCGGCAGAGAAGCTCGTCAAGGAGAGTCTCGACCAGGGTGCGCCAGACAACGTCACGGTGGTCGTCGTCGATATCGACGGCACCGGCAGCGCGGCGCACTCCCCCGCGGCCATGGTCGGCTCGGCCGCCGGCAGCCTCGGGTACGACGGCGACACCGGCAAGAAGCCGCTGCGCCTTCCCACGCTGCTGCTGCATCCACTCAAGGCAACCAAGCCAGACGACTCCCACTTCGAACCGGAGTCAGAGGAGTTCCTCGACGAGCTCATCATCGAGGACCGCCGCCGCGCACGCCGCCGCCGCATCGGACTCATAGTCATCATCAGCCTCGTCGTCGCCGCACTCGTCGCCGCTGCCCTCATCGGCTACCAGTACACGCAGCGCCAGTACTACGTCGGCGCCAACGGCGACAGTGTGGCGATCTACCAGGGGGTGCAGCAGAATATCGGCCCGTTCTCGCTGCACTCCGTGTTTCGCGACACGTCGCTGGAACTCGACGAACTGACCCCCTTCAACCGCCAGCGCATCGAGTCGACGATCAGCGCCAGCAGCCTCGCCGACGCCGAGCGAATAGTGAATCAGCTGATCGATGACAGCACCAAGTAGCGCCGCGGCCACGGCCGCGCGACCGACGTCGAACCCCGTTACGGGGTCGATCCGTATTCGCCTGCGTGCGCCGTCACGGCTGCGCAACATCGAGCTCCTGCTTCTGGTGTTCGCGTGCGTCATCAACACGGTGACGATCCTGCTCGTGCAGCTCGGGGTGAAGGGGTCGATCGACTGGACTCTTGCCACTCTCGGTTTCGGCTTGTCGGTGCTGGTGTTCGCGATGCACGTCGCGCTTCGCATCGTCGCGACCAACGCCGACCCGTTCATCCTTCCGATCGCGACAGTGCTCAACGGGCTTGGCATCGCGATGATCTACCGCCTCGACCTCGGCGACGGCTACGAGGGGTGGCAGAGCGCTGGCATTCGGCAGATCGCCTGGACCGCGATCGCGATCACCCTTGCGATCGTCGTGATCGCGGTGCTGCGCAACCACCGCGTGCTGCAGAAGTACCGCTTCACCGCGATGTTCATCGGAGCCGCGCTGCTGGTTCTTCCCGCACTGCCGTTCTTCCGGCCGGTCAACGGGGCCCACATCTGGATCCAGCTCGGCCCGCTCAACTTCCAGCCGGCCGAGGTCGGCAAGATCGCCCTCGCGGTGTTCTTCGCCGGGTATCTCGTGACCGCGCGCGACTCCCTCTCGATGGTCGGACGCCGCGTTCTCTGGATGACGTTCCCGCGCGCCCGCGATCTCGGCCCCATCCTCGTCGTCTTCTTTGCCGCCATGGTCGTGCTCGTCTGGCAGCGCGACCTCGGAACCTCGTTGCTCTACTTCGGCCTCTTCCTCGTGATGCTCTACGTTGCGACGGGTCGGGCGAGCTGGATCGTGCTCGGGGTGAGCCTGTTCGTCTCCGGTGCCCTCATCGCCAGCCAGGTGCTCGGCTACGTCGGCAAGCGGTTCGACACGTGGCTCGACGCGTTCGACCAGGACAACTACGAGGCATCCGGAGGCAGCTACCAGCTGCTGCAGGGAATGTTCGGTCTCGCCAACGGCGGGGTCATCGGCACGGGCCTCGGCCAGGGACGTCCCGGCATCGTGCCCCTCGCCGAGAGCGACTACATCATCGCGAGCCTCGGTGAAGAGCTCGGCCTGATCGGGCTGTTCGCCATCCTGTGCCTCTACCTGCTGCTCGTGTCCCGCGGCTTCCGCATCGGCTTCGCCGGACAGGATGACTTCGGTCGCCTTCTTGCCGTTGGCCTCGCGTTCGTCATCGGCCTCCAGGTGTTCATCGTCATCGGCGGCGTGACGCGGGTCATCCCGCTCACCGGACTCACCACGCCGTTCCTCGCCGCGGGCGGATCCTCGCTCGTCGCCAACTGGATCATCGTTGCGCTGCTGCTTCGCCTGTCTGACACCGTGCGCAACGAGCCGCGGGCGGTGATCGAATGAACAAGGAACTCCGTCGCGTCAGCATCGTGATCGTGCTCATGTTCACGACGCTCTTCCTGTCGACCTCGATCATCCAGGTATTCGCCGTCGACAGCCTGAGCAGCGACAGCCGCAACGTGCGCGTGCTCTACGACAGCTTCTCCACCGAGCGCGGACCCATCCTCGTCGACGGCGTTGCAGTCGCAGAGTCGGTGCCCGTCGACGACGCGTACTCCTACCTCCGGGTCTACTCGAACGGGCCACTGTATGCACCCGTCACCGGATACCTCACGCTCAACCAGGGCAACACCGGCATAGAGGACGCCTACAACGAGTACCTGAGCGGCTCGTCCAACGAGCTCTTCATGGATCAGGTCAACGCGCTCTTCACCGGCAAGGACCCGGCCGGCGCCTCCGTCGAGCTGACCATCGACCCCGTCGTGCAGCAGGCGGCGTGGGATGCGATGGGCGATAACACCGGCGCGATCGTCGCCATCGACCCGACCACGGGCGCCATCCTCGCCATGGTCTCGAAGACGTCGTACGACCCGAACACGCTATCGGCCCACGAGACGGGTGCCGAGATCATCACCCGCTACAAAGACCTGCTGGCCAACCCGGCCAAGCCGCTCATCAACCGTGCGATCGCCGGCGACCTGTACCGCCCGGGGTCGACGTTCAAGATCCTCGTCGCGGCGGCTGCGATCGAGAGCGGCCAGTACACGCCGGAATCGGAGTTCCCGAACCCGCGCACGCTTCAGCTGCCGCAGTCCAGCTCCGTCATCTCCAACGTCGAGGGCGGTTCGTGCGGTGGAACAGAGACGGCGACGATCGCCACGGCTCTTCGACTCTCGTGCAACATCCCGTTCGCGCAGCTCGGGGTCGCCCTTGGCGAAGACCAGATTCGGTCGGTGGCAGAAGGATTCGGATTCGGCTCGCAGATCGACATCCCTATGGCAGCAACGCCGAGTGTCTACCCGAGCGGTATGGACGACGCGCAGCTCATGCTCTCCTCGTTCGGCCAGTTCGACGACAAGGTCACGCCCCTGCAGATGGCGATGGTGGTAGCCGGCATCTCGAACGGCGGAACGGTCATGCAGCCGACCGTCGTTGAGCGGGTCGTCGGTGACGACCTCACCGTCATCCAGGACTTCGAGCCGACCGTGTACGGAAACCCGATCAGCGAGTCGACAGCGTCGACTCTTACTCAGATGCTGGTCAACGGAGTGGCCAACGGCGCGGCCAGTAATGCAAGAATTAGCGGTATCGATGTAGCTGGCAAGACCGGCACTGCTGAGAACGGCGATGGTGAGCCGTACACTCTCTGGTTCACCGGTTTCGCCCCGGCTGTCAACCCGCAGGTCGCGATAGCAGTCGTCATTGAGAACAGCGGTGGACGCACGAGCAATGCCTTCGGAAACACCGTGGCAGCCCCAATGGCAAAGAAAGTGATCGAGGCGGTGCTGAGCAGATGAGACCCACAAGCGGCCTCACCTTCGGTGGTCGATACCAGCTGTCGAGTCGCGTCGCCATCGGCGGCATGGGCGAGGTCTGGCAGGCAACCGACCTCGTCATCGGACGCACCGTTGCGATCAAGATCCTCAAAGACGAGTACCTCGGCGACCCCGGCTTCCTCGAGCGGTTCCGTGCAGAGGCCCGTCACGCAGCGCTCGTGAACCACGAGGGCATCGCCAACGTCTTCGACTACGGCGAGGAGGATGGCTCCGCCTTCCTCGTGATGGAGCTCGTGCCGGGCGAGGCACTCAGCGCGATCATCGAGCGGGAGCGCGTGCTCACCACCGACCGCGTGCTCGACATCGTCGCGCAGACGGCCATGGCGCTCCAGGCAGCCCACGCCGCCGGTCTCGTGCACAGAGACATCAAGCCGGGCAACCTGTTGATCACCCCGGATGGCCGGGTCAAGATCACCGACTTCGGCATCGCCCGCATCGCCGACCAGGTTCCACTCACCGCGACCGGCCAGGTCATGGGCACAGTGCAGTACCTCTCGCCGGAGCAGGCGAGCGGGCATCCGGCCTCCCCGAGCACCGACGTCTACTCGCTCGGAATCGTCGCCTACGAGATGCTCGCCGGCCGTCGCCCGTTCACGGGTGAGTCGCAGGTGGCCATCGCCATGGCGCAGATCAACGAGACCCCGCCAGAACTGCCGTCGAGTGTGCCAGAGCCCGTGCGCAACCTCGTCTACTCGAGCATTGCGAAGAAGCCGGCCGATCGGCCTGCCTCGGCGGCCCACTTCGCCCGCGCGGCCCAGTCGCTTCGCCGCGGGGATGTCAACGCGGCCGCCGCCGCCGTTCCCGGCATCATCGGTGCCGGGTCCCTCGCCGCAACTGCTGGTGCCAACTACGGCCGCAACGAGGATCCAACTCGCCTGCTGCCGACGACCGTGGCCACCCCGACAGAGCCGCCACGCAAGCGCAACCCGTGGACCTGGCCGCTCATCGCCCTCATCGCCGTGCTCGCCGTCGTGCTCATCGGCATCATCATCGCCTTGCTCGCCAATCCCGATGAGAAGCCAACCCCGTCGGGTTCCCCGAGCGTCTCCTCGACGCCAAGCGCGTCTCCAACCCCGACTGCTGCGCCGATCACCATCGCCCTTGCCGATGTCGAGGGCCTCACCAAGGCACAGGTCACCCAGGTGCTCGAAGACAAGGGACTGCAGCTCGACGCGGTCGACGGGCGCTCCGCACCATCCAGTGACCTCGTCGGCACCGCCTATGCGATCAACCCGGAGGGTCGGGTCTCGAAGAACCAGGTGATCGCCGTCACCTTCTACTCGCCCATCCCCACGCCGCCGAAGCCGACAACGGTAAGCCCGGGCAACAGCGAACAGGACGCGGGCTCCGACCTCGACGTGAACTGGGCGGCCTACACCGGATGCCCCACCGGCTTCCCCTTGTCTGGCTACACCTTCACCGTCAGCAACGCCACACCGTCGGCGACGGAGATCCCGGCGGGAACGACGACGCTGACGCTCACCTTCCCCGACGTCGAGGCCACCTCGACGATCAGCTACGTCGTCCACTGCGGTGAGCTGAACTCGCCGTCGTCCGATGTCGTCACCTACACGGTCATCCTCCCGTAGGAGGCCCGCTCGAACCCGGGCCGTTACACTGAACGAGCATGTTCGCGGCTGCCAAGGAGAACTTTGTGACTGATGGAGTGACGCAGGGCACCGCCCTGCTCGCCGGCCGCTACCAGGTCGGCACCCTCATTGGCCGCGGCGGGATGGCCGACGTGCACGTCGGTCTCGACTCGCGACTCGGCCGCAAGGTCGCAATCAAGCTTCTCAAGCCGTCGTTGGCGTCCGATCCCGCGTTCCGGGTGCGCTTCCGTCGTGAGGCGCAGGACGCGGCGAAGATGGCCCACCCCACGATCGTGCGCATCTTCGACGCCGGGGAGGAGACCGTCACCGACGCGAACGGCTCCGAGGTGCAGGCACCCTTCATCATCATGGAGTACGTCGAGGGCCGACCGCTCTCCGAGATCATCGCCGGCGGCCCCCTCGACCCCGACGAGGCGCTGCGCATCACCGAGGGTGTGCTCACCGCTCTCGAGTACTCGCACCGCGCGGGCGTCATCCACCGCGATATCAAGCCGGCCAATGTCATGGTCACCTCGAGCGGCCAGATCAAGGTCATGGACTTCGGCATCGCACGAGCGGTCGCCGAGTCGTCTGCCACCATCGCCCAGACCAGCACGATCATGGGAACCGCCCAGTACTTCTCGCCAGAGCAGGCACGGGGAGAAGCCGTCGACGCCCGCACCGACCTGTACTCCACCGGCATCATGCTGTTCGAGATGCTCACCGGTCGGGCTCCGTTCGTCGACGACAATCCGGTCGCGGTCGCCTACCAGCACGTCAACCAGGCGGTGATCCCGCCGAGCGCCGTCAACGCCAAGGTGTCTCCCGCGGTCGACGCCGTCGTGCTTCGCTCCGTCGCCAAGGATCGCTTCAACCGCTTCCAGAGTGCCGCCGAGTTCCGCGAGGCGGTCGCGGCTGCCCGCGCCGGAACCCTCTCTGCCCGCCGAGGCCATGGAGCCGACGAGTTCAACTCCGCCCTGTTCGGCGTCAACCCGAGCGTCACGGCAGGAGCAGAGGCAACCTTCCGGCAGTTGACGGTGTCTGACGACGAGCGCGTCGTTCGCACCCAGCAGCGCCCGCCGGTCGCCTGGCTCTGGGGTGGCGTCGCCGTTCTGATCGTCGTGGTCGCATCCGTGCTGGTCTGGACGCTCAGCCTCACGCAGTCCGACCTCGGCAACAACCTCGCCGTCACGGTGCCCGACGTGCTGAACCAGAGTTTCGAAACCGGTGAGGCTGCGCTCATCAAGGCGAAGCTCGTGCCAGAGCGCATCGACGTGCCCAACGATGACACGATCGAGGGAACCATCCTCGAGACCGACCCGCCCGCCGGCGAGAAGGTGCGCCTCCAGGAGGTCATCAAGGTCTACGTCTCGTCGGGTCCCGCAAAGGTCGCGATTCCCCAGATCGTCGGAGTGGCGCAGGCGGATGCAGAGCTAGTGATCACGAATGCGGGCTTCACCGTCGGGTCGGTGACAACATCCCATTCGCCCAGTCAGGCAGCCGGGCTGGTCATGTCGCAGAGTCCATCGGCCAACGACACGGCGTCGAAGGGCACCGCGATCGACTTTGTCGTATCCGACGGGCTCGTGACGATTCCCGACGTGACTGGCAAGCCGATCGGCGAGGCGTCGTCGACACTTCAGGCACTGCAGCTTCAGGTGACGACCCAGGCCGACCTTGGCTGCACCGGTGGCACTGTTTCCAGTCAGTCGATCATCGGTGACCAGGCGCAGCGATCGCCGATAACGATCAAGTACTGCGGCGGCGTCTAAGCGAAGCGCACGAGGGGCGTGAGCCCCTTGGCTGTCTCTGCGGCCTGCGGCAGTCCTGCGACGGCGAGCCAGTTGCCCAGCATGCGATAGCCGCCCTCGGTGAGCACCGACTCCGGGTGAAACTGCACACCGTAGATCGGAGCACTCTCGTGCTGCACCCCCATGATGACGCCGCCCGCCGTCTTCGAGGTGACGGTGAGCTCTTCCGGCATGGTCGAGTCGACGATTGCGAGTGAGTGGTACCTCGTTGCAGTGAAGGGCTGGGGCACACCGTCGTAGAAGGCACTGCTGTCGTGCTCGATGAGAGATGTCTTGCCGTGCATGAGCTCGTCTGCGTGGGTGACGACTCCGCCGAGGGCCTCGGCGATGGCCTGATGTCCAAGGCAGACACCGAGCAGCGGGGTGCCCGCGGCGAGCGCGGCGTGAACGATTGGAATGGACACGCCCGCATCGGCGGGGGTGCCCGGGCCTGGCGACAACAGCACGGCATCGAAATCCGCGATGTAGTCGGCTGCCTCATCGGCGCTGAATGCGTCGTTGCGCACGACAGTCGTCTCTGCCCCCAGCTGCAGGAGGTATCCGTTGAGTGTGTAGACGAAGCTGTCGTAGTTATCGACGACGAGTACGTGGGTCATTCTTCTACGATCACATCCTGCGGAGTCGTCAACGAGTCGATAAGCGGAAAGACCCATAGTACGAGAACGGTCAGCAGTGCCGCTGCCATCACGACGAGGATGATGACCCGCAGCCAGACCGGACCGGGCAGTGCTCGCCACAGTGCCGCATACATCAGCGCGCCTCCGATGCCGTGACGAGGCTCGCGATCTCAGCCGGAGCTCCACCGTCTCTCGGGTACCACGAGTCGTAGACGCCGTAGGCGATGATGCGCTCGGCCGACGAGAGGAACGGGTTGCAGGTCGTGAGCGTGATCAGGCGCTGCGTCGGCTGCGCGTCTGGCTGCTGGGGAACGGGAAGGATAACGCCGACGCCCGTTGGCTTCACGTACTCCAGACTACGGAAGATGTACTTGTACCAGCCGTCCTTGGTCTCGACGTAGATGGCATCGCCGATGACGAGCTGGTGGATGTTGTGGAACGACCCGCCATAGGCGGTGCGATGCGCAGAGAGGGCGACATTGCCGATGCCGCCCGGCATCGCGGACGAGGGGTAGTGACCGGTGCCGAGTGCGGCATTGTTGAGCACGGAGTTGCCGACTCCCTCGGCGATAGGACGTTTGAAGTCGACACCGAGGCGGGGAACGATGAGGTTCGCGAACGACACGTTCTCCTTCGGCGCAGCCATGACGACAGGTTCGCCCGTGCCAGGCTGCACAGCGGGGTCCTCGGGGGTCGGTGCCGACTCCTCCCACTCCTCGCTCAGCTGCTCTGCGGCCTGCTGCTGGGAGGCTCCGAAGATGATGTCGTTCAGCCAGAGCTGCCAGCCGAGGAACAGCAGCACCAGCACCCCGCCGGTGATGAGCAGCTCGCCCAGCACTCCAACGAGGCTGAGCCGCTTGCGGGCCCGCCGCTGGGCGGCCCGCGGTGCGGTCACGAGCTCGTCAGTCATTCCTTGATTCTACGGTTGACGAGCGGGGCGAGAGACGAGCTCGATGCCTTCGCATATGGATTAGGGCTAGAATTCCCTGCATGGCCCGCACTTCAGCACGCACCACGTCCGATTCGACCCCCAAGGTGCAGTCTGGCGATCCCGTTCCCAATGCAGTCTGGTTCAAGCCGGTCATGTTCGGGTTCATGCTCGTCGGCCTCGCCTGGATCATCGTTTACTACATGAGCCAGACTTCGCTTCCGATCGCCTCGCTGGGAACGTGGAACATCGTCGTCGGTTTCGGCATCATGTTCGTCGGCTTCCTCATGACGATGCGCTGGCGCTAACCCGCCACACTGCACGGAACCCCCCGACTGAGGGTGATTCGAGTTACATCCGTGTAATTATCCCCATTGTGGACTGGCCTGTGGAGAACTCTCAGCGCACCAGCACAAGGGCGGCGATGAGCACGAGCGCGCCCACGATACCGGCTACCGCCATGGTGCGCTGCCGCTGCTGACGAATGGCTCCGAAGCGAAGGTAGACCGCGGTCAGCGCGAGTCCGGCTACGAGCCCCCCGATGTTGGCCTGCCACGTACTGCCGATGACGAAGCCGAGAACGAGGAACAAGCCGAGCATGACGAGCAAGCCGGTGACGTTGCCGCCTTGCGACCGGGAGTAGACAATGATCGCCCCGAACATTCCCCACACCACCGGACCAGTGCCGATGAGCGCTCCGGCAGGCACGAAGACCAGCATCGCGACAGCCCCGGCCATGGCAGACACGAGAAACAGGTTGACGAATCTGCTGCGCCCGAGCATCTGCTCGATCTGTCGACCGATCAGGAACATGATCAGGCCATCGAGCAGAAGTGAGAACGGGCTGACATGCACGAACGGGTAGGTGAGAACCGTCCATGGCTGCAGGATGGTGGCGAACGGGAAGTAAGCCAGTGACGCAATCGCCCCCGGTATCAGCCCGACAGCGAAGAAGACCACCATCAGAGCCAGCACTGCATATGTCGCAAGCGGGCGATCCGTGCCGCTGCGCCAGGCGCGTGCGGCGCGTACCGCAGCCGGCCGCTGCCTCGGAGCGTTCTGACGCGCGGTCTTCACGCAGTCAGGGCAGTGCACTCCAACGGAGGCCTGGGTCTGGCACGCAGTGCAGACGGTCTTGCCACACCGCTGGCAGAGGATGAAGCTCTGCCGGTCGGGGTGCCGGTAGCAGTAGTTCTCCCGGTCGTACGGAAGGTCTGACACGAAGGGCGCTAGACCTGCTCGACGGTGACCGAGCGGATGACGACGTCGTCGAGCGGCTTGTCGCGCCCATCGGTCGGCACAGCCTCGATCGCGTCGACGACCCGCTTGGACTCCTCGTCGGCGACGAAGCCGAAGATGGTGTGCTTGCCCTGCAGCCACGGGGTGGGAACTGTCGTGATGAAGAACTGTGAGCCGTTGGTGCCCTTGCCTCCGCGTGTGCCGGCGTTCGCCATGGCGAGCACGTAGGGCTCGTTGAACGTGAGCTCTGGGTGGATCTCGTCGTCGAACTCGAAGCCGGGGCCGCCGACGCCCTGGCCGAGCGGGTCGCCACCCTGCAGCATGAACTGCTTGATGATGCGGTGGAAGATGACGCCGTCGTAGAGGGGCGTTCCGACCTTCTTCTCTCCGGTCGCCGGGTGGGTCCACTCAATGGATCCGGTGGCGAGGCCCTCGAAGTTGGCAACCGTCTTCGGTGCGTGGTTGCCGAGGATGTTGACCCGGATGTCGCCGAGAGATGTAGAAATGGTGGCTACGGAAGTGTGCAGAGGCATTCGACAATTCTTGCACAGAGCGCCCAGCCCCTCCGGGGAGGCACACATGCACCTCACAGCTTGTCCGCCTCGCGTTCGCGGGGTTGCGTGGAAGGATAAGGCTGTACACGTACACCGACACGGAGGTTCTCATGGGACTGTCACGCAAGCGCCAGCGGGAATTGAATCGGCTCAAGCACCAGACGGAAGAGCTGCTCGCTGACCAGCGCGAAGTACTCGAGCACGCCTCCAAGGTCGTGCGCAGTGCCAGCCGCCAGGCGGCGAACTACGCTCGCGAAGAGGTAGCGCCCCGCGTGCGAGAGACGTTCGACGACCGGGTTCGTCCCGCGGTGCGCCACGGCCTCGAGGCCACCCGCTCTGCCGCGCACTCTGGTCGCGAGAAGGTCGCTGACGACGTCATCCCCGCGCTGACCAGCGCACTGGGCGTCGCCATCGCGGCGCTCGAGTCCGGCAAGCGCAAGGCGCAGCTCACCGCGTCGAAGACGGGGCTCGTTGAGCCTCCCAAGTCGTCATCCGGCCCAGCCAAGTACATCGTGCTTGGTGTCGCGATCGTTGCCGTCGCGGGTGTCGCGTACGCGGCATGGCAGACGCTGCGCGCCGACGACTCCCTCTGGGTTGAAGACGAGCCAGAGCCAGAAGAGGCAGACGACGAGTTGGTAGGGGTCGAACCCTCAGCCAGAACCACAAAAGACCCGGGGCCAGTGGCCTCGGGTCTTTTCCTTGCGCCCACAAAAGTGTCGGCGGGAGTTTCAACCGCGGCCGCCGCAGGAGCGGCGGGGCGGATGAATATCGTGTGGAGCCTAGGAGAATCGAACT
>NZ_JBXMIS010000122.1:0-16208 GCF_057073975.1 Conyzicola sp.
CCCCCCCCCTCTCCCCCCCCCCCCCCCCCCCCCCCCCCCCCCCCCCCACGGAGGTGGTGGATCACTGTCAACTAGCCCTTGACCGGGATGGACTGCGCCTTGAGAGCCTCAATGGTCTTGTCCTGTCCCGTCTTCAGTGCCTCGGTGAGCGTCTGCGATCCGGAGAGCACCGCGGAGAAGCCGTCGGCGACATCCGTGTACGTCTGCGTCATCGTCGGACCCCAGACGAAGTCGGGGTTCGTGTCGGCTGCAGCCTGCGCGAAGACCTCGTAGATCTTCTGTCCACCATAGAACTCGAGGCCCTCGGAGAACACCGGGAGCTTCTGGCCCTCGACCGTTGCCGGGTAGATGTTCGCCGTCTTGTTCATCGAGGTGAGCGCGTCGGCGTCGGTGTTGAGCCAGAGAGCGAACTTGGCTGCCTCGTAGGGGTGCTTGCTTCCCTTGAGGACTGCCGTCGTCGACCCGCCCCAGTTTCCTGCGGAGCTCTCGCCAGCCGACCACTGCGGCATGGGGGCAACGGCCCACTTGCCCGAGGTGTCTGGAGCACCGCTCGAGATGGTGTTGGCACCCCAGACCGCGGAGACCCAGGTCCACAGCTCACCGGAGTTGTAGGCGGCGTTCCACTCGTCGGTCCACGGCGGGTACTTCGCGACGAGGTCTCCGTCGATCAGGCCCTGCCAGTACTCGGCCACCTGCGTCGACTCGGGGGAGTCGAGCGTGACAGACCACTCGTCGCCGTCGTTGGCGAACCACTGGCCGCCCGCCTGCCAGACGAGGCCCGCGAAGGCGTTGATGTCGGACTGCGAGAAGTTGGTGATGTAGCCACCCTGCGCGCGGATCTGCTCCGCAGCCGCCGCGTACTCATCCCATGTCGTCGGGATCTCGATGCCAGCCGCCTCGAAGAGGTCGGCGCGGTAGTACAGCGCCTCTGGGCCGGTGTCCTGCGGGATTCCATAGACCGAGCCCTCCTCGCCGAAGGTGACCTGGCTCCAGGTCCAGTCGATGAACTGGTCCTGTGCGTCGGCGACACCGGCGCAGTCGGCGATGTTGACGAGGCCGTCCTGCACGCGGAAGTTCGGCAGCGCGTCGAACTCGATCTGGCCGAGGTCTGGCGCGTTGCCGGCCTCGATCTGGTTGAAGAAGTTCTGGTACGTGCCGCCGTTGCCGTTGGGGCCGGTCTGCACGGTGACCTGGATGTCGGGGTTCTCGTCGTTCCAGATAGCGACAGCTTCGTCGATACCCGGGAGCCAGCTCGTGAACGTCAGTTCGACGGGGCCGTCGGACGGAGCGCAGTCTGCGCTGGATTCTGCCGGAGCCGTGGTTGCACACGCGGTCAGCGCGAACGCCGACAGCACGACCAACGCACTGGCACGGAGTGCTATGCGGTGAGACATGGTTGTTCCTTTCTTGCCTTCGGGGAATTGCAGGGGGCCCGATCGAGGTCGACTCTCGACCGGGGGTCTATGGGGCTCACTTGATCGCCCCCGCCCCGAGGCCGCCGCGCCAGAAGCGCTGCAGCCCGAGGAAGGCGATGATGAGCGGGATGATGGATAACAGGGCGCCGATGATGACGTAGGCCCGGATCTCGGGGATCTGGCTCACCTGCGTGTTCCAGACGTAGAGCCCGAGCGTCACCGGGAACAGCGACTGGTCGCGCAGCATGATGAGCGGGAGGAAGAAGTTGTTCCAGATCGACACGAACTGGAACAGGAAGATCGTCACCATGGCCGGGGTCATGAGCTTGGTCGAGACGGTGAAGAAGGTGCGAACCTCTCCTGCCCCGTCGATGCGGGCGGCCTCGATGAGCTCGTCTGGCACGCTCGACGAGGCGTAGATGCGGGCGAGGTAGACGCCGAAGGGGCTCACGAGGCTCGGAAGGAACACCGACCAGAACGTGTTGGTCGCCCCGATCTGGCTGAACAGCAGGAACAGCGGAAGGGCGAGCGCGGTGGCTGGCACGAGCACGCCGCCGAGAATCACGTTGAACGCGAGCTCCCGCCCCCGGAAGGCGTACTTGGCGAGCGCGTATCCTGCCATCGTCGCGATGAGGGTCGCGATCGCGGCGCCGGTGACGGCGTACAGGATGCTGTTCAGCATCCAGCGAAGGAACACGCCGTCCTCGTAGGCGACCAGCTTGCCTATGTTGGCGAACAGCTCGAAGTCGGCGAAGGCGAGGGGCGACGTCGTCGTGAACTGCTCACGGCTCTTCGAGGAGGCGACGACGAGCCACCAGATCGGCACGAGGAAGTACAGCGTGCAGATGACCATGATGAGCATGGCCGCGCTGCGAGAGAGCAGGCTCTCTCGGCCGGCGCCGCGACGGGTGGTTGTTGCAGTGGTCATCGGACTGCACTCCTCTGGGTGAGCTTGAGCACGGTGAACGACAGGGCGAAGGTGAACAGCGCGAGCACGACGGAGAACGCTGCTGCGAGGTGCGTGTTGGGCACGGAGGCCGTCGAGTAGATGGTGAGGTTCGGCGTGAAGGTGCTGGTCACGCTCGAGGTGAAGCTCTGGAACACCTGCGGCTCTGCGATGAGCTGCAGGGTGCCGATGATCGAGAAGATGGCGGTGAGCACGATGGCTGGCGCAACCAGCGGGATCTTGATCGAGAGCGCGATGCGGGCCTGCGATGCGCCATCCAGCCGCGCCGCCTCGAAGATCTCTGCCGGGATCGACAGCAGCGCAGAGTAGATGATCAGCATGTTGTAGCCGACGTAGATCCACGTGACGACGTTGGCGATCGCCCACAGCACGAGGTCGGCGCTGAGGAAGTCGACCTGCTTCGTGACGGCCGTGAACGGCGAGAGGTTGGGCGAGTAGAGGAAGCCCCACATGATCGCCGCGATGACACCGGGAACGGCGTATGGCACGAAGAACGCGAGCCGGAAGAAGCGCTTGCCCGCCACGAGCGGCGAGTCGAGCAGCAGGGCGAGCAGCAGTGCGAGGCCGAGCATGATCGGCACCTGCACGACGCCGAAGGTGAGCACGCGGCCGATGGACGACCAGAACGGGCCGTCCTGGAAGACCCGCGCGTACTGCACCAGCCCGCCGAAGACCTCGGTGGCTGGGCCGAAGGTGCCGTCGCGCTCCACGGTCAGCAGCGACTGGTAGATCGCGTAGCCGACCGGCACGAGGTAGAACAGGGCGAACAGGATGCCGAAGGGCACGAGGAAGACCGCGATCGCCCGCTTGTGGCTGACCTTCGCTCGCCGCCCGGCTACTGCTGTGCTGGCAGTCATGAGTTGTCCTTTCTGGTGCGCACGACGCGCACGAGGCCTGGACCGACCTCGATGGCTCCGGCGACGGTCTCGCCGGTGAGAAGCTCCGTGCCGCTGGCGTCGATCACGACGGCGGTGGCGCTGTGGTTGATGACGAAGGTGTACGCGGCGTTTGGGTTCTCTCGCGTGACGACCTCGACATCCGGTCCGAGGTTCGTCGTTGCGACCCCGGCCTCGGCAAGCACCCGGCGCGCGATGCCCTCGAAGGCAAGCTCGTCGAGCTGGGTGGCGACGTACCAGGCGGTGCCATCGCCAGAGGCGTTGCGGGTGATCGCCGGCGAGCCAGCCACGGGTCCGTCGACGAAGGTGTCGACGACCGCGGCGGTCGTGGGGCGAACGCGCTCCGTCCAGGTGTGCGCGGCGGCGCCGCTCGAGAGGGCGACGATCTCGCTCGGCAGCAGCGGGAGGTACTCCTCTGTCCACGCGCCGAGCACGCCGACGAAGGCGCCGGGCCCGGCGGTGCCGCCGATGCGCACCCGGTCGCTCTCGTCGACCACGCCGGAGAAGAACGTGACGAGTGCCGTGCCGCCTGCGGCGACGAACGACTCGAGGTTCGCGGCCTCTGCATCGCTCACGAGGTAGAGGCACGGGGCGACGACGACGGCATAGTCGGAGAGGTCGGCGTCGGCCCGCACGATGTCGACGGTGACGCCGGTGCGGCGCAGGGCCTCGTAGGCGGCGTGCACCTGCTCGAGGTAGCGCACCGACTGCGACGGCATCGAGTCGGTCTCTGCCGCCCACCACGACGGCCAGGAGAAGACGAGGGCGACGGATGCCGCAACACGCGACCCGGCGACCTCGCCGACCGCGGCGAGCGCTGCAGACAGCTCCGTCGCCTCGCGCCAGATGGCGGAGTCCGTTCCGGCGTGCGGCAGCAGCGCGGAGTGGAACTTCTCCGCTCCCTGGCGGGAGGCCCGCCACTGGAAGAAGCAGATGCTGTCTGCTCCGCGGGCGATGTGGCTGAAGGTGTTGCGCAGCATCTCGCCGTCGTGCTTCGCGACGTTCTGGGGCTGCCAGCTGACGGCCGATGTCGACTGCTCCATGAGCATCCACGGGTCTCCGCCGGCGAGGCCGCGGGTGAGGTCGGCGGCGAACGAGAGCTCGCTCGTCGGGTGCGCGAGCCGGTGGTCGAGGTAGTGGTCGTTCGCGACGATGTCGACCTCGGGGGCCCAGCTCCAGTAGTCGAGGGCCCGGATGTGCGCTGTCACCATGAAGTTGGTGGTCACGGGGGCCGCGCTGCCGGCCCGCACGATCGCCGCCTCCGCCCGGTAGTAGTCGAGCAGCTCGTCGGAGCTGAAGCGGCAGAAGTCGAGGTACTGCGAGGGGTTCGCGGCAGAGATGGTGCGCCGCGGGGGCAGCACCTCGGCGAACTCCGAGTAGCGCTGGCTCCAGAAGGAGGTGCCCCACGCCGCATTGAGCGCCTCGATGCTCTCGTAGCGCCGCTCGAGCCACCGGCGGAACGCGCGGGCAGACTCGTCGCAGAAGCAGTGGGCGTTGTGGCAGCCGAGCTCGTTCGAGACGTGCCAGATCGCCACCGCGGGGTGGTCGCCGTAGCGCTCGACGACGCGGGAGACGAGGCCGAGTGCTGCCTCGCGGAACACGGGGGAGCTCGGGCACCATGCCTGCCGGCCGCCCGGCCAGCGCGTGGTGCCGTCGTCGGCGACGGGCAGGATCTCTGGATGCGCCGTGGTGAGCCACGGCGGCGGGGAGGAGGTGCCGGTGCCGAGGTTCACCCGGATGCCGTTGGCGTGCATGAGCTCGATGATCGCGTCGAGGCCCTCGAAGTCGTACTCGCCGGCGCGTGGCTCGAGCGATGCCCAGCCGAAGATGTTGATGGCGACCAGGCCGACGCCGAGCTGGCGCATGAGGGCGGCATCCTCTGTCCACGTCTCGCGCGGCCACTGCTCCGGGTTGTAGTCGCAGCCGAGCACAACGCCGTCGCCGATGCGAACGGGGGAGGGCTTGCTGTGCACGGGAGTCTCCTGGCGGTGTCAACGACGGTGTTGTCCGATCCCGTTCTGTGAACGTGCACAGAATTGCGAGAAGCTCATGCGATCGCGCAATGTGGGAACGTTCACAGAGTAGACACGCAACTTTCGTAATGTCAACTGGAGACTCGTTTCGTTATCAATGCGTGAACGTGCACACACCCGCAATTCCGGGCACTAGCATGAGGGCATGGCCCAGAACGGCGCACGACCGCGGCGCGCGACGATCTTCGATGTCGCCGCAGAGGCCAACGTCTCGCGGGGCACGGTCTCCCGCTATCTCAACGACGAGCCGTATGTCTCCGAGGCCTCTCGCGATGCCATTGAGAAGGCCATCGCCAAGGTCGGCTACGTGCGCAACATGGCCGCCCGCAACCTCGTGACGCAGCGCACCCGCGCGGTCGGCCTGCTCGTGCACGAGCCGCACTCGGTCTTTCTCGAAGACCCCAACATCGGGGCGATCCTGCTGGGCACGAACGCCCGTCTCTCCGAGTCCGACTACCAGCTCGTCTGCCTCATCATCGGCTCCGACCGCGACAGCGCACGGGTCGCGGAGTACCTGCGGGGTGGGTTCGTGGATGGCGTCGTCATCGTCTCCGCCCGCGAGCACGATCCCATCGCGACGGCGATCGCGCAGATCGGGCTCCCGGCGGTGTTCGTCGGGCACCCGTCGACGGCATCCGACATTCCCTACGTCGGCATCGACAACCGCACGGCGGCCCGCGACATCACGACGCGGCTGGTCGCCACCGGCCGCCGCCGGGTCGGCATGATCGCCGCTGCTCTCGACCGCGACTCCGGTGCGGAGCGCCTCGCCGGCTTCCGCGACGCCCTCGGCGCCGACTTCGACCCCAGCCTCGTGATCGACTTCCCGATCTACTCACGCGGCAGCGGCGTCGACGGCATGCGCCGCCTGCTCGAGATCGCACCAGACATCGACGGTGTCTTCGCCGCCTCCGACGCGATCGCCGCCGGCGCCATGGACGTGCTGCGCGAGTCGGGCAGGACGGTGCCAGGCGACGTCGGCATCGTCGGCTTCGACGACAGCGAGTGGGCGATGCGCTGCCAGCCCCAGCTCTCGACCGTTCGCCAACCCGCCGACCTCCTCGGTCGCGAGGCCGCCTCCCTCGTGCTCGAGCTCATCGACGGAGCAGACTCACCGGAGTCGGGCCGGCTGCTGCCGACCGAGGTGCGGTGGCGGGAATCGGCCTAGGCCGGCACCCTGACATCGACCTGCGTCGACCCAGGGCCGATCGAGAAGCCGACCCCGTCCACCTCGTAGTCCCCAAACCAGCCGGAGACCCTCACGCGGCCTCCGGTGTCGGTTCGGAGTTCTGTCGGCGGCATCCACCATTCGTCTTTGATGAGGGAGTGCAGCGCGTCGTAGGAGGGCTTGGTCGTGCCGTCGGAGCGCACGAGGCCGACCGGGGCGCCGAGCCAGGCACCGTCGTCGGTGAGTCCCCAGTAGTTGACGGCCTCGACCGAGGGGTGCGACAGCAGCGAGCGGTAGTGCCGCACGATCTCGTCGGCCTGCCGCGCCTCGCCCTCTGGCGTCGACGGCCAGGAGGGGATCTGGTAGTCGTTGAGGTCGACGATCTCTGGCGGCATGAGGTGGCCGCTCAGCAGGGTGCTCTCGGTGAGGTGCAGCGGAAGGCCGTAGCGCGCGAAGCGCTCGACCATGGCGAGCATCTTCTCCTCGCCCCAGTAGCCCTGGTGCATGTGGGTCTGCAGCCCGATCGCATCGACCTGGATGCCCGCCTCGAGCACGCCCTCGATGAGGCACTCGTAGGCGCTCGACAGGTCGAAGTCGTTGAGCAGCAGCGTCGCATGCGGGTTCGCGGCGCGCGCCTCCTCGAAGGCAAGACGGATCATCGGGATGCGGCCCTTGGCGAGCGCGAGCCGCGAGATCGCGTTCTCCTCCGCCTCGAACACCGGCATGATGACGACCTCGTTGATGGCGTCCCACGTGTCGATGAGACCGGCGAAGTCGGTTACATCGCGCCGGATGCGCTGCCGCTGCACCGCTTCCACCTCACCGAGCGGGGCATCGGCCAGCCACTCCGGCGCCAGGGTGTGCCAGACGAGCGGGTGTCCCTTCGCGGTCACACCGCGCTCGACGAACCAGCGGACGGCCGCCTGTAGCCGCCGGGTGTCGGGAGCGCCGCGCCGCGGCTCGAACCCCCGCCAGTAGAAGGGCAGGGTCGCGGTGTTGAACAGCTCTAGCCACAGCTCGGCCAGGCGCTCGAGCCCCGCCGTCGCGCCGCCGAAGGCCGAGTCGACCGCACCGCTCTCGCCGTTCGCCAGCGACACGAGGTCGAAGCCGATGTTGCCGAAGGCAAAGGCGTGCCGTGTCTGCCGCACGGTGACGACCGTGTCGGCCACCGGAAGACCGTCGCCACCAATCACTGTGACGACGGCCTCACCGGAGCGGTGGCCCATGGACGAGTCCACGCTCACGACTGTCTCCTTCTCAGGCCGGCCGACGGCTGCGCTGGCTGAACGTCGCGTGCATGGCTCGGTCGTACCCGACAACGCGGGTGTCGCCGGTCAGTTGCACGCTGCGCGTGATCGCGATGTCAGAGCTCGACCGCCCGAACCCGAGCACGATCTCGCCCGGCTCGACGATGCGCTCGCCGGCCCGGCCGGTGAAGTTCGCGAGGTCGGCCGGCACCTCGACAGAGAGGGCGACCTCGCCACCCGCCTCGATGTCGACCCGCACGTAGCCGATGAGCCGCTGCACCGGGCGAACCACTGACGCCACCGGGTCGTGCAGGTAGAGCTGCACGATCTCGGTGCCGGCGCGGTCACCCGTGTTGCGCACGCGCAGCCCGAGGGTCGCCGTGCCGTCGGTCGCGATCGACTGCGGCCCGTGCTCCAGCTCTGTCCACTCGAAGCTCGCGTAGCCGAGGCCGTGCCCGAAGGCGAAGGCCGCGGTGGTGTCGATGTTCGAGACGCCGCTCTTGCGCGCAAGCGGAGAGGCGAGGTATGTCGACGGCTGCGCTCCGGCGCTCGCCGGCACACTCACCGGCAGGCGGCCGCTCGGGTTGATGCGACCGCTCAGCACGCCCGCGATCGCGTGCGTTCCCTCCTCGCCGGGGAAGAAGGTCTGCACGATGGCCGCGGCATCCGTCACGGCGGAGCCGAGAGCGTAGGGGCGTCCTGCGAGCAGCACGACGATGGTCGGGGTTCCCGTGGCGATGACGGCGTCGAGCAGTTGCTGCTGGGCGCCGGGCAGCGCGAGCGACTCTGCGTCGCATCCCTCGCCGCTGGTTCCGCGGCCGAACAGCCCGGCACGGTCGCCGAGCGCGACGATGGCGACGTCGGCACCCCGTGCTGCGGCGACCGCGGTCTCGATGTCGTCGGTCTCTCCGCCGTCGATGGTGGTGCCCTGCACGTGCTCGATGGTGCTGCCGGCGAACTCCGCCGTCAGGGTGTCGACGAGGGTCGGCAGCTCGATGCCCACCGGCTCGCCGGGGTGCTGCACGCCGACGTGCGCGGGGAAGGAGTAGCAGCCGAGCACCGCGAAGGGGTCGGTGGCGGTCGGGCCGACGGCAGCGATTCGCGCGGGACGAGCCAGTGGAAGGATGCCGTTGTTGCGCAGCAGGATCACCGACTGCTCCGCGATCTCCCGCGCAATCGCCCGGTTGGCGGCGGAGTCGAGGTCGATCGCCGCGCGCACGGCCTCGATGTCGTCGAGGTCGACGCCGGCGAGCGCCTCAGGCACCGGCGACCAGTCGGGGTCGAGCAGGCCGAGCTCTGCCTTCTGCGAGAGCACGCGGTGAAGGGCGCGGTCGATGAGTCGCTCGTCGACGCGACCGTCGCGCACGGCATCGCGCAGGGGAGCGCCGAAGGTCTTGACGGTCGGCAGCTCGACGTCGACGCCGGCGGCCAGAGCCGCACCGGCCGCCTCTGCCCAGTCCCCGGCCACACCGTGCAGGAGCTTGAGGAAGGCGATGCCGAAGTAGTCGGCGACGACCGTGCCGTCGAAACCCCAGACGTCGCGCAGCAAGGTCGTGAGCAGGCTCTCGTCCGCCGCCGACGGCACGCCGTCGATGTCGGTGTAGGCGTGCATGACGGAGCGGGGCTTCGCCTCGCGCATGACCATCTCGAAGGGAGGGAGCAGCACGTCGTTCACCTCGCGCTGGCCGATCGAGACCGGGGCGAGGTTGCGTCCTGCTTTCGATGCGGAGTAGCCGACGAAGTGCTTGAGGGTCGCGACGATGCCGGCCGACTCCAGGCCCTTCACGTAGGCGGTTCCGATGGTGCCGATGAGGTACGGGTCTTCTCCGATGGTCTCCTCGACGCGGCCCCAGCGCGCGTCGCGCACGACGTCGAGCACTGGAGCGAGGCCCTGGTGAATGCCGACCGAGCGCATGTCGCGGCCGATCTGGCGCGACATCCGCTCGACGATGGCCGGGTTGAACGTTGCACCCCACGACAGCGGAACCGGGTAGGCGGTCGCCCCCCACGTCGCGAACCCGGCGAGGCACTCCTCGTGGGCAACGGCAGGGATGCCGAACCGGCCAGACCGCGCGATCTTCGCCTGGTAGCGCAGCAGCGACAGTGCTCCGAGCCCCGGATTCACCGGGGCGCTGCCGAACGGACGGGTCAGCTGGCCGAGCCCGTCGGGCAGCAGCGCGTCGAGGTCGATCGCATCGTCGAGGTCGTGCTGGTGCGGGGCGACGTCGCCGCCCTCCTTCGAGGCTCCGACCCACACGCCGAACAGCTGCGCGATCTTCTCCTCAAGCGTGAGCTCGGCGATGAGGGCGTCGACCCGGTCGCCGAGTGGCGCGCTCGGGTCGTTCCAGACCGAAACCGTGCTTGTCATGGCTGGCCCTATCCCTTCACTGCGCCCGTGAGGCCGCCGACGATGCGACGCTCTGCCAGCGTGAAGAAGAGCAGGGCGGGAATCATCGCGAGCGAGGTGAACGCGAGCACGCCTGCCGTGTCGGCCGAGTACTGCGTCGAGAACTGCTGCACGCCGAGCGGCAGCGTGTAGTTCGCCTGACCGGCGCCGCCCGCGCCGAGCACGAACAGCGGCAGAAGGTAGCCGTTCCAGCTGTTGACGAAGGCGAGCACGCCGACCGTCACGAGCCCTGGCCCCGAAAGGGGAAGCAGGATGCGCCAGAAGAACCCGATGCGGCTCGTTCCGTCGATCATCGCCGCCTCCTCGAGTTCCCTCGGGATCGCCCGGAGGAACGGCACGAGGATGATGACGGTCGTCGGCAACGCGAACGCAATCTGCGGAATGATGACGCCGAGCGGCGAGCCGTTGAGCCCGAGGGTGCGCAGCATGATCGAGAGCGGCAGGATCGCGACGCTGATCGGGAACAGCAGTCCGGCCGTGAACAGCGCGTACAGGCCGTTGCGTGCCTTGAACTCGTAGCGCGCGATCACGAACGCGGCCATGACCCCGAAGACGACGACGCCAAGGGTGGTTCCCACCGCGATGAGGGTGCTCGTGCCAGCCTGGTTCCAGAACAGGGTGTCCTCGCCGAAGAGCACGCGCCCGTAGTTGGCGAAGGTCCAGGGGTCTGGCCAGCCGGCCAGGCTCTCGTTGATCTGCTTCGTCGTGCGGAACCCGTTGATCACGATGTAGGCGACGGGAACAACGGTCGCGCAGATCACGATGAGCGCGACGAGGTAGACGATCGGCGAGCTGAGGTCGAGCTTGCGGCGTGCTCGCACGCCGTCGGTGCTGGCGATGGCCATCAGCGGCCCCTTCCGGTCGTCGCGCCCTCGAGGTCGCGGTTGAGGGCGAAGCGCTGGTAGACGAGCGCGATCACCAGTGAGATGACAAACAGGATGACCGCGACGGCCGTGCCGAATCCGATCTGCTGTCGAGAGCTGCCGATCTCGACGAGATAGGTCGCCATGGTGGCGCTCGAGAAGTTCGGGCCGCCCTTCGTAGTCACCCAGACCATGTCGAAGAGCTGGAGCGATCCGATGATCGATAGGAACGTCCAGATGCGGATGGTGGGGCCGAGGAGGGGGAGCGTGATGTGGCGCTGCGTCTGCCACCAGCTCGCTCCGTCGATCTGCGCGGCCTCGCTGAGCTCCTCTGGAACGCCCTGCAGGCCGGCGAGCATGAGCAGCACGGCGAAGCCGACGTACTTCCACGTGAGGATGAGGAACATCGTCCACATGACGACGTCGGGCTCCGCGAGCCAGTTGGGCTTGTCGCCCTTCCAGCCGAGGAAGTCGAGGAAGGTGTCGAAGCCGGCGTTGGGAAGCAGGAGGAGCTTCCACGCGAGAGCGGCGACGACCTCGCTGAGCACGTAGGGGATGAAGATGAGGAGGCGCAGCAGCGCACGACCGCGCATCTTGCGGTTGAGCAGCAGCGCGAGCCCGATGGCGAGCGGTCCCTGGATGAGGAGCGAGAGCGCGAGGATGAAGAAGTTGTGCCCGATCGCGCTGATGAACACCGGGTCGCCGAACGCCCGGGTGTAGTTCTCGATGCCGACGAATCGGTTGCAGTAGTTGGGGCCGAGCGAGCCGTTGGCGGCGTAGGCCTCGATGCAGGTCGGGTCGACGAGGGGTCCGAGACCGTCCCAGCGGAAGACGCTGTAGAACGCGGCGAGCAGGATCGGGAGGATCACGAGCCCGACGTAGAAGAGGAGGGCAGGGCCGGCGAAGAGGCCGATCTCCAGCCGCTTCCGGGTGAGGTTTGACATGGTTTCCTTGAGGGCAGGGCACGCGAGGACGGGGCGGGGGTCGGGCCCGCGGATGACCGCGGCCCAGACCGGTTGAGATGCTTGCCGACGCTGGTTAGAGCGTCTTTACCGCGTCCTGGATCGAGGTGACGATGTCCTCCGACGTGCCGTTGCCTGCGAACAGGTTGACGATGCCGTCGTTCATGGCGCCACCGACGGTTGCACCGTAGGCGGTGTCGAGCCACAGCTGCACGTAGGTGGCCTTCTTGAGACCGGCGAGAACCTGCTGGAGGTTCGCGTCGGAGACGCCTGCCTCAGAGCCCGGCGTGACCGGGAGGCCGGCGCCGATCTCGCCGAAGCGGGTCTGCACGTCGACGCTCACGATGTAGGCGAGCAGCTCTGCGCACTCGGGCGGGGAGTCAGCGGAGCACGAGAATCCGTCTCCACCTCCGAGGGCGGCCGTCGGGTCGCCGTCGGTTCCCTCGATACCCGGGAAGTTGAACCAGCCGAGGAATGCGGGAGGCGTTGCCTCTCCGCCGGACTCCTCGGCGAGGATTCCGCCCATGGTTCCGGGGTTCCAGTGGCCCATGAGCTCCATGCCGGCGTTGCCGGTGGCGAGCAGGCCAGCGGAGCTTCCCGCGCCCTCCTGCGCCGTGGTGCCGAGGTAGCCCTCCTGGAAGGGCTGGGTTGCGAGGAACTCGGTGAGGTAGTCGCCGGCCTCAACGAAGCACGGGTCGTCGAAGGTCAGGGTCGCCTGAGCGGCGGAGAGCACCTCTGGCGAGCACGACTTCAGAGCGAAGTTGTACCAGTAGTGCGCTGCCGGCCACTTGCTGCCTGCACCGACGGCGATCGGGGCGACGTCGATCGCCTTGAGCTTGTCGATCGCGTCGTAGAGGTCGTCGAGCGTCTCGGGCGTTCCCTCGATGCCGGCCTGCGCGAAGAGGTCCTTGTTGTACCAGAAGCCCTCGATGCCGAAGCTGAAGGGAAGGCCGTAGGTCTTGCCGTCGACCTGCCACGGAGAGACGGTGCCGCCGATGGCCTCGACCTCGTCGGCTACGTCTGCGCTGATGTCCTTGACCTGGCCGGCACGCACCTGGGCGGCGAGCTCGCCGGCGCCCCACTGCTGGAAGAGGTCGGGCGCGTCACCGGAGCGGAGGGCGTTGGGGATGAGGGTGCGCTGCAGGTCCTCGTTCTGGAATCCCTCGACCTTGATGGTCACGTTGGGGTGCTCGGCCTCGAACTCGTCGGCCACGTCCTGCCAGAATCCGGCCAGCGGGTCGGCCGTCGCGTTGTGCCACCACGTGAGGGTGACCTTCTCGTTGCTGGTGTCGCCACCAGCGGGGGCACAGGCAGCGAGGCCAGCGAGGGTGACAGATGCCACCGCTCCCGTGGCCAGCAGCCGCATCATGCTGCGTTTGTTCATCATTGAACGCCTCTCGAAAGTTTCGACATCTCTGTCGAAAGTGATTAGGATGGGTTGAGCTTAGGCAGTAGCCTCGGGTTGCACAAGTTGTGTACGGCAACAAATAGAAAACGGTTTGCCAATGGTCGATAGCAACCAGCGGGTGAGACTTAACGAATTAGCTGGTGAGGCGGGTGTTTCGCTCTCAACGGTGTCTAAGGTGCTCAATGGGCGATCGGACGTGTCTGCCGCCACGCGCGCCAAGATCGAGGAGATTCTCGACCGCCAGGGCTACCAGCGCCGCACCGGACTCTCCAACAGAGCGACCCTCATCGAGCTCGTCTTTCCAGAACTCGAGACCGCCTGGGCCATGGAGATCATCCGCGGCGTCGAAAATGTCGCTCGCGCGAACGGTTTGAGCGTTGTGCTCACCGAGTCCGGCGATCGCCATGCTCCCGCCCCGGAGTGGATCGAGGGCGTGCTGCGCCGCCGCCCCGTCGGGGTCGTGCTGGTCTTCTCCGATCTGGCGGATGAGGCGAAGGCCAAACTGCGCTCCCGCGCCATCCCATTCGTCGTCGTCGACCCGGCTGGCGACCCTGCGCCCGACGTTCCTTCGGTCGGATCGGCCAACTGGTCTGGCGGGCTCATGGCCACCCGTCACCTCATCGAGCTCGGCCACACCCGCATCGCGGCGATCACCGGTCGCGAAGACATGATGTGCTCCTTCGCACGCCTCGACGGCTACCGCTCCGCCATGAACTCGGCGGGGCTCGAGGTCGACCCGCGCTTCGTGCTGTTCGGCAACTTCCAGGTCGACGGCGGCAGGGAGGCCGCGCTGAGCCTTCTCACCCTCGAGGATCGTCCGACGGCGATCTTCGCCGGCAGCGACCTGCAGGCCCTCGGCGTCATCGACGCGGCCCGCACACTCGGACTGCGGGTGCCGCGCGACCTGTCGATCGTCGGCTACGACGACCTGCAGCTCGCCGAGTGGTCGAGCCCTGCCCTCACGACCATCCACCAGCCGCTCACGGCCATGGCGGAGGAGGCGGCACGGCTCGTCGTGCGCATGAGCACGGCACCGCTCGAGACGATCCCGCGCATGGACCTCGCCACGCGCCTCGTCGTTCGCGAGAGCACGGCGAAGCCGCACATCAAGGGCTAGGCGCGAGCGGCGTACTGCTCCCGGATCACGGGGCGGTAGTCGAGCGCGGGTGCGGACAGAGTGTCGACGGGCCACTCGGGCAGCGAGCCACCGAGTGCCCAGGCGGCCTGCCGTGCCGCTCCGAGCGCGACGTACTCTCCCGGGGTCGGCACCGTGACCGGCACGGGGAACACCTGCGCTGCGATCGCCTGAACCGCGGGGTTCTGGGCGGCACCGCCGATCAGCACGATGCGCGACGGGGTGACGCCCGCGCGCTCGATCGCCGCGAGTCCGTCGGCGAGGGCGCACAGCATCCCCTCGATCGCCGCCCTCGCGAGATTGGGCCGCGAGGTGGAGGCGAGGGTGAGGCCGAACAGGGTGGCCGTCGCGTCGGGCAGGTTGGGCGTGCGCTCTCCCTCGAAGTACGGCTTCAGCACGAGCCCGCCGGATCCCGGCTCCGCGGTCAGCGCGAGTCGACCAAGCTCGTCGTAGTCGACGCCGAGCAGTCCGGCGACGGAGTCGAGGATGCGGGCCGCGTTGAGGGTGGCGACGAGCGGGAGGAAGTGGCCGCTCGCATCCGCGAAGCCGGCGACGGTCGCATCGTGCACCGGTGTCGGCGTGACGGCGAACACCGTTCCGCTCGTGCCGATGCTCACGACGACATCGCCGGGCGCCGCGCCGAGGCCGAGGGCCGCGCCGGCGTTGTCGCCAGCGCCCGCGCCGATGGCGATGGCCCCGTCGCCGATGTTCTCACCGGGCTCCGCCACCCGTGGAAGGATCGCATCGTGTCCGAGCGAGAGCTGCAGCAGATCGCGGTCGTACTCGCCGGTTGCCGGGTTCCAGTAGCTGGTGCCGCTCGCATCCGACCGGTCGGTCACGAGCTGGTCGAGCTGCGGGTTCTCTGGCCCGAAACCGCGCAGGCGCCAGGTCAGCCAGTCGTGGGGGAGGGCGACCGCGGCGACACGGGCGGCGTTCTCCGGCTCGGTGTCGCGCAGCCAGCGCAGCTTGGTCGCCGTGAAGCTCGCCACGGGAACGCTGCCCGTGCGCTCCACGAGCGCCTCGACGCCGAGTTCTGCGATGAGGTCTGCCGCCGCCTGCGCGGAGCGCGTGTCGTTCCACAGCAGGGCGGGGCGGATGACGCTGCCGCCCTCGTCGAGCACCACCATTCCGTGTTGCTGGCCTGCGATCGAGATCGCGGCGACGTCATCGAGACCGCCGGCGTCGGCGATGGCCGACTGCATGGCATCCCACCACGCATCCGGATGCACCTCGGTGCCCGCGGGGTGGCTTGCGCGCCCCTCGCGAACAGCCGCGCCCGTCGCGGCGTCGCGGACGACGACCTTGCAACTCTGGGTGGACGAGTCGACTCCGGCAACGAGGGGCATGGGGTTCTCCTAGGTAACGATGGAGGGCGCCGAGCGTTGCAGCCCGGCGCCCTGTCAATCTCATGACGGTGTCTGCTCACGCCGCACGGGCTAGAAAGACACGTCGGTGTCTTTCTAGCCGCGTGCGCCCATCAGGTGCTCGGTGGCCAGCTGCTGCAGGCGAACGAAGCCGAAGCCCTTGCCGTTGAAGTACGAGCCGGCGTCGAAGTCCTCGTAGGAGGAGCGATCGGCCAGGAAGTCCTCGTAGCTCTCGCCCTCGGCGAGCGTCGGCACCTGGATCTGGTCGACGCGCGAGGCGGCGAGTGCCTCCTGCACCTCTGGGTCGGCACGGAAGGCCGCAGCGCGCTCCTTGAGCAGCAGG
>NZ_JBXMIS010000123.1:0-2650 GCF_057073975.1 Conyzicola sp.
CGCTGGCGCGCAGTGCCCACGACGGAAGCCCGACGGGAAAGCGGCGGCCCTCGGCGATGGCCTGCGAGCGCTGCAGCTCCCGCCAGCTCAGCGGCTGGTCGTCGGCGATGTTGTAGGCGGCGCCGCGGCGACCGCGACGGAGTGCGCTGACTGCCGCGGCAGCGGCATCCTCCACGTGCACGACGGGAAGCACGCCGTCGAAGGTCGAGTCGTAGACCTGGGCGGTGGTGTCGCCGTACACGAGGCCGTAGCGCAGCGCAATGCCGCCGAAGGCCCGCGCCTGCTGCTCGTTGGCCAGCAGGCAGCGAAGCACCTCGTCGTTGGCGCTGCCGTCTCGAAAACCGAACGGCTCGTCTTCTGTGAGCGGCGTCTCGCCATGGTCGAGAAAGCCGTAGCCATAGAACGCGGATGCCGTGACGAACCGCTTCGCGCCCGTCTGCTTGGCGACGGCGATGAGCGCGCTCGTTCCCTCGGTGCGCAGCCGGTTGGTGCCGCGCATCTGCGCGTGCGTCGCCGGCGTGGATGACACGGTCGCCGCAAGGTGGACCACGGCATCGAAGGACTCGCCCTCGAGCCGCGCGAGCACGGCGGCACGGTCGAGCAGGTCGACGGCGACGTCTGCCTGGGGGGAAAGGGAGAGGCCGACAACCTCGTGGCCGGCAGCGCGAAGCTGGGGAACGAGGCTTTGCCCGATCGCCCCCGTTGACCCTGCAAGTAGAACGCGCACGCTGCCGACAGTAGACGAGCTACCTGAGTGTTACTCGGGGGCGGTGTGGAACCTCAGTTGGGCCGCGGCGAGACCGGAGCGCGACACGAGCTCGACGGCGTCTGCCGCGTCGCCGAGCAGGTTGGGAAGAACCTTGCGCTCCTCGCCAGAGAAGTCGCGCAGCACGAAGTCGGCGGCGGGCTGGCGACCGGGTGGACGCCCGATACCGACACGAACGCGCACGAAGTCTGGCGTGCCGATGGCGGCGGCGATATCGCGGATGCCGTTGTGGCCTCCGTGACCGCCCCCGCTCTTGAGCCGGATGGTGTCGAACGGAATATCGAGCTCGTCGTGCACCACGATGAGCTGCGACGGCTCGAGCTTGTAGAAGCGGAGCAGGGCGGCAACGGGGCCGCCAGAGAGGTTCATGTAGGTGTTCGGCTTCGCGAGGATGAGGCGTGGGGCATCCGTGCCCGTTCGCCCCTCGGCGACAGCCGCGTTCGCCTTGTGGCTCTTGAACGACGCAGAAGCGCGGTCGGCGAGATCGGCCAGAACCATCTGGCCGACATTGTGACGATTACTGGCGTAGTCGGGCCCGGGGTTGCCGAGCCCGACTACAAGCCAGATGGATTCGTTCAGGTGCTACTCAGCGCCCTCGGCTGCGGCGTCGGCGGCGGGAGCCTCAGCCTCTGCTGCGGCCTCCGGCTCGTCGCCGAGGTCCTGCTCGCCAGCCGTGCTGACGGCGACGATGAGCGTGTCGGGGTCGGTGACGAGGCTCGAGCCGGTCGGCAGCTCCAGGTCTTTCGCGTAGACGTGGAAGCCGTCCTCCGCACCCTCGATCGACACGGTGATCGACTCGGGGATGTGGGTGGCCTCTGCCTCGAGCGAGATGGTGTTCGCGTCCTGGTTGACGAGCGTGCCGGGGAACGCCTCGCCCTCGAGGTGGATCGAGACGTCGACGGTGACCTTCTCGCCCTTGCGGATGACGATGAGGTCGATGTGCTCGATGATCTGGCGCACTGGGTCTTTCTGCACGTCCTTGACGAGCGCGAGGGTGACCTTGCCGTTGATGTCGAGCTCGAGCACCTGGTTCGACTTGCGCAGGATCAGCGCGGTCTCGTGGCCGGGCAGCGTCACGTGAACCGGCTCGGTGCCGTGGCCGTAGATGACGGCGGGGATCTTGTTGGTCGCGCGGATCTTGCGGGCCGCGCCCTTGCCGAACGACTCGCGAACCTCGGTTGCGAGGTGGTTGCTGGTGGCCTGGGCCATGGTGTTCTCCTTGGTGGATGCTTTTGTGGGTTCGTGGGGTGTTTCAACTCGAACGCGAGACAGCGTGAGGAAAGACAAGAAGCCTGATCCACCGCGTCGATAACGGAACCGCATGAAGCGATTCCCTCGCCGAAGTACCGTGTGAGTCTACATGACGGCGCACCCCGGCCGCACAGAGCGATTCGACGCGTATGTGCTGGCTGGCTCCGGCATCTCCGTCATTGCCGTGGCCGTCCTGATCGCGTGGCGCGGTGCATCGGCGGCGAATTTGCGTCGAAAACCTCACAGCGCGGTAACGCTTTTGTGCGTGCCCTAGGCTTGGATTTTGGCCGTCCTGAGACGGAAAACAGACTTCAAGGAGCGTGGCAGCGATGACTGCTGAAGGTACTGCGAACATCGGCGTCGTCGGCATGGCCGTCATGGGATCCAACCTCGCGCGCAACCTGGCGAGCCGCCCTGGCAACTCCGTTGCCATCTTCAACCGCTCCTTCGAGAAGACGCAGACCGTGCTCGACGCGCACCCGGAGGCCAACTTCGTCGCCGCGACGAGAGCCACGATGTCTGCCAGCAGAAGACGGTCGACAAAGGCAACGGTTACTCCGAAGTTGTGGAGGAATGCCACACCGAAACCGAGCAATACTGCTCCTACACGGTAGATGAGTGGACCACGATCCA
>NZ_JBXMIS010000124.1:0-2779 GCF_057073975.1 Conyzicola sp.
CCGCCGACGACGGTCTTCCCCTGCAGGGAGGGGGAGAGCGCGAAGAGGCAGACATCGATGCCGCCGGCGGCATAGACCTGCAGATCCTCGGCATCGGCCGCACGGGGCACATCGGCTTCAACGAGCCGGGATCCTCCCTTGCCTCGCTCACCCGCATCAAGACCCTCGCAGAGCAGACCCGCCTCGACAACGCCCGCTTCTTCGACTCGGTCGACGACGTGCCGATGCACTGCATCACCCAGGGGCTCGGCACGATCCTGCGGGCGAGGCACCTCGTGCTGCTGGCGTTCGGGGAGTCGAAGGCCGCGGCGGTCGCCTCGGCACTCGAGGGACCGGTGAGTGCGAGCACCCCAGGATCCGTCGTGCAGTTGCACCCGCGGGTGAGCGTCATCGTCGATGAGGCAGCGGCATCGCAGTTGGTCTACGCCGACTACTACCGCCACGCCTGGCAGCACCGGCTCGACTGGGAACGCTAGGCGGCCGCAAGCACCTTCTGCGCGCGCAGCAGCATCGAGTGCACGACGAGCGGGTGTGCGATCCGCACCGGCAGGAAGTAGAGGCGGCCGCGCCATCCCTTGAGGGCGACGGTCGTCGTCACCCGAACCAGGCGCGCCTCAGCGTCGACCCCGATGCCGCAGC
Organism: Conyzicola sp.; assembly: GCF_057073975.1. NCBI lineage: Bacteria > Bacillati > Actinomycetota > Actinomycetes > Micrococcales > Microbacteriaceae > Conyzicola > Conyzicola sp. The sequence continues at coordinate 640 of NZ_JBXMIS010000124.1, forward strand.
GAAAGTCGAGGTGCACGTCGTCGGCGGCGATGAGGGCCTCATCGCCGCGCGTCTCCCGAACGGAGAACACGTCGAGCGATGCGCGGGGCACGCCGATCAGCGGCGAGAGCGCTTGGCGAACTACCAGGGCAAGTCGCACCCAGCCCGGCATGGTGCGGAGCGAGAAGAGGGTGCGGGCCCAGACGTCTGGATCCTCCGTCGCGCCTGCGGGCAGCACGCCGATCGACATGTCCGCAAAGTGCGGAGCGGGGATGTCGACGAGGGCAAGCGACCAGTAGCCGGGCTGTCGGGTCATGTGCGTTCCTTCCATACGGTGCCGTATGTTCGCACTCTATACGGTACCGTATGGAAATGGCAACGGGTAAGGACGAATGGCTGGACGCCGCATACGCGCGCTTCAACGCGGGCGGCCTCGGCGAGGTGCGGGTCGAGCTGCTCGCCCGCGACCTCGGCACAACCAAGGGGTCGTTCTACTGGCACTTCACCGACCGCGCCGAACTCGTGGATGCCGTGATGAGCCGGTGGGAGGAGCGCGAGACCCAGCAGCTCATCGACGTCGCCGATGCCGAGGGAACCCCGCAGGAGCGCCTCGCCGCGCTCTTCGCCGCCGTCGCATCCCGGGCGTCCACCCGCGACGGGGAGATGACCCTCTACGTGACCGCCTCGGCGGAGGGGGTAGCCGAGATCGTCGGTCGGGTATCCCAGCGCCGCATCGACTACATCGCGGGCCTGCTGCAGCAGCTCGGCCATGATCCGACGGAGGCGCGCAACCGCAGCACGATCGCGCTCGCCGTTGTGCTCGGCCTGCAGCAGCTCACCGCCGCGAGCGGCACGGTGCCCGACTCGAGCCTGACGGCCACGGCCCTGCGTATGACGCTCGGCCCGACTCCGTAGTCGCTAGCTGAGCGCCCGGCGCCGGCGGGTGAGCAGCAGCGCCAGAAGCCCGCCGATGGCCAGGAGCGCCGCAGAGGCGAAGCCAGCGTAAGGATCGGTTCCCGTGGCGGCGAGGGACGTGGGGGCAGCGGCAACGGTCTCCACGGCGCCGATGTCGATGCGTCCGGCGACGACGCGGTCGAACCCATCGCGGCGCTGGTCGAAGTCGATAGCCGCGGCGAAGGCCGGGTCACCGGCGTTGATCGCCGGGCTGCCAGCAGCAGGCAGCTGCGTGAGTGTCGGGCCACCGTTGTTCTGCAGCGCGCCGAGGTTCGCAGAGACCCCGAGGATGTTGCCGGTGCCCTTGTTCGCCTCGACTGTGGTGTTGGCCGCTGGCGCCTCGATCAGGTTGTAGTCGAGCTGCGCGAGACCGATGACGGTGAGGTCGATTCCGTCGTTGCCAGAGAAGATCGAGTTCGAGATCTCGGAGTCCTCACTGTCGAAGTGCGCGCCGGGGGAGCTGACGGCAGCGGAGTTGTCGCTGATGGTGCTGTTCTCGACCGAGAAGGCTGCCGGGGTGATGCCGGTCGACTCGAGGTAGAGGCCGCCGCCAACGTTCGCCGTGTTTCCCGAAGTGGTGACCTGAAGGATCTGCACGAAGGTGCCGACTCCCGCTCCGACGTAGATTCCGCCGCCGATGTTGCCGGTGTTGTTCGAGAAGGTGGAGTCGGTGATGACGACGTCCATCTGCTCTGGGCTGCTGACATACACGCCGCCGCCGGGCGATGCGATCGTGCCGTTGCCGTCGATGGTCGACTCGCCGATGATCGTGAGTCCGCCGGTGGTCGCGCCGTTGGTCACCTGGATGCCGCCGCCGGTGTTGCCGGAGACAACGCTGTTCGCGACGACCGTAACAGCATCGTCAGAGGACTCGAGGTAGATGCCGCGCGCGCCGGAGGTGACGTTGCTGACCGTCGAGAGGAACAGAACGAAGACCGCAGAATCGCTCGCAGAGGCGTCGACGCCGCCTCCGCCGTTGGCGTCGAAGGTGACAGCGTAGAACTGGGCGACGCTGCTGTCCTGCGCGACGGCGAGGAGGCCGGCCCCGACGTTCTGGCTGACGGATCCGCCAGAGACGACGATCGTGGCGGTGTCGTTCGTCGTCAGGTCGATTCCGAGTGCGCCGTTGGAGGAGGAGGTGACCTCGTTGAGGAACAGGTTGCTCGATCCGCCAGCGGTGACCAGAAGACCGGTTCCGCCGTTGTCG
>NZ_JBXMIS010000125.1:0-51883 GCF_057073975.1 Conyzicola sp.
AGGGCGAGTGCGGTGGTGAGGGCGATCGCTGCGATCGGAATGAATGTGGCGCGCATGGTGGCGTCGGCTCCTGGCTCTGGGGTGGTCACGTTTTGCCAGAGTAGGTGGCCGTCTTCCCGGTCGCGAAATCACGTTACGTCGGGGCGTCACGGGGTGTCAGCGGGGGTCACGGTGCGTCATAGTTCGTCGTATTGGGATCTCTCGTCGCTGATCGCACGGAGCTCTTATCGCTCAGGCGGATCCCGCCGCCGCCAGCGGCAGCATCGACGCGTCGCCGCCCAACTCCAGCTGAACCAGCCGGATCGCGGTCTGCTCGTCAAGCACTAGGTGGGTGATCACCCCGGCGCGCAGGGCCGCGAGCAGGGGAACAACCTTGCTGTCGCCGGCAACGGCACAGACGCGCCTCGGCACCCTCTTGAGCTCTGCGGGGGTGGGGCCGGTTGCACGTTCGTTCAGAGATAGGTCCTCATAGGTGCCGTCGGCGCGCAGGAAGACCGTGCAGACGTCGCCGACCACTCCCTCGGCCTCCAAGGTCTCGATGTCCTCGCGCTCGAGGTAGCCCGCCGAGTACACGTGGCTCGGCACCTCGCCGGCCACCGCGCCGATCGAGAACAGCACCATGTCTGCCCGGCGCTGAAGTTCGAGCACCCGCGCGATCGACCGCTCGCGCCACATGGCGCGTCGGGTCTCGGCGTAGTCGAAGAAGGCGGGAACGGGAAACAGCTGCACTCGCGCGTCGAAGGCATCCCCGAACAGTGACACGAGATTGGCCACGTAGTCGACGCCCGATGTGCGGTTGTTGGCCGCCCCGTTCAGCTGCACGATCGAGCTGCCCCTCGTGGTTCTCTTGTTGAGATGGCGGGCGACGGCGGCCACGGTTGTACCCCACGCGACCCCGAGAACCATGTCGGAGTCGAACCAGCCAGAGACGATCTTCGCAGTCGCAATCGCCACCTGTTCCAGTCGTTCAGCGACCGTTGCAGAGTCGCTCGTCGGCACCACATAGACCTCAACGCCGAACCGCGAGTGTATGGCCTGACTGGTGCCGGGTGCCCGTGTCGGCGTGGGGCGGAGGGTGATCTCGACGAGCCCCGACTCCCGCGCCTGCTTGAGAAGGCGCGAGACGCTCGAGCGCGACATGTGCAGTCGACTCGCAATGGAGTCCATCTTCATGTCCTGCAGGTAGTACATCGACGACGCGGCGAGAAGCGTCTCCTCGTGGTTCATTCGACTCCTTTTGCACGTATGTGCACGATGCCTGCTCAGATCGCCAGACGGTCGATTCATAGTAATACGCTGAGTTCTCGTCACTCTCCCCGATGACATCTCACCCGCCGTCCCCGAACCACAGGTTTCCTCGATGACAAGCACCCTCACCGCCGCCAGCCGCTCGGCCGCCCTCGACCGACTCGCCGCCAGCGCGCAGCCAGGCCGCGAGCTTGATGTGCTCATCATCGGCGGCGGCGTCACCGGTGCCGGCATCGCTCTGGATGCAGCCAGTCGTGGGCTGGACAGCGTCGTCGTCGAGGCGCAGGACTGGGCTGCCGGAACCTCGAGCCGATCGAGCAAGCTCGTGCACGGCGGACTGCGGTACATGCAGATGCTCGACTTCAAACTGGTGCTCGAGGCGCTGCACGAACGCGACCTGCTGCTCACCACGGTCGCGCCCCACCTCGTGCGCCCCCTGCCGTTTCTGTACCCCGTCAAGCGCCGGATCGTCGAGCGGGCATTCGTCGGCGCTGGCATCCTTCTCTACGATCTGCTGGCCAGTCTCCGGCGCGGGCCTCGAGCGCTGCCGTTCCACCGCCACCTCTCGCGCCGCGGCATCGCCAGGGTCTTCCCCGACCTCGCTCCCCGCGCAGCCGTCGGTGCCATCGAGTACTGGGACGCCAACGTCGACGACGCGCGCTTCGTCATGACCCTGCTGCGCACAGCGTCAGACCACGGCGCCCACGCGGCGTCGCGGGTGCAGGTCGTCGGCCTCACCAAGGATGCCGATGGAACGGTCACTGGTGCCGTGCTCGAGGACCTCGAGACTGGCGCCACCATCACCGCACGCGCCAAGTCGGTGATCAGCTCGACAGGCGTGTGGACCGAGAAGTCGCAGGCGCTGGCCGACGATGCTGGCGGCTTGCGCGTGCTGGCGTCCAAGGGAATCCACATCGTCGTGCCGCGCGATCGGATCACGGGCTCGGCCGGTCTCATCGTGCAGACGTCGACGAGCGTGCTCTTCGTAATACCGTGGTCGCGCTACTGGGTGATCGGAACGACAGACACACCATGGCACGAGTCGCTCACCAACCCCACCGCGACGGCAGCCGACATCGAGTACGTCATCTCCGAGGCGAACAAGGTGCTTGCCTCGCCGATCAGCACCGCCGACGTCATCGGCACCTGGGCCGGCCTTCGCCCTCTGCTTCAGCCCGGCACCAAGGAGGGCACGAGCTCGGCGAAGGTCTCGCGCGAGCACACCGTCGCCTCGCCAGTGCCCGGACTCGTCGTGATCGCCGGCGGCAAGTTCACCACCTATCGGGTGATGGCCAAGGATGCCGTTGACTTCGCGCTCGGACGCGCCGCCAAGACGCAGAGCTCTCGCACCCGGGGCATCCCCCTGCTCGGCGCAACAGGCCTCGACGCCGCCCGTCTGCAGCTCGCCACTGCCAGTGAGCGATACGGCTGGTCGCAGGCGATGCAGGATCACCTCGTCCACCGTTTCGGATCGGCGGTCGGCGACATCCTCTCGCTGTGCGACCGTGACCCCAGCCTCGCCGTTCCGCTGGCCGGTGCCCCCGCGTACTTGCGCGCCGAGGTGGCCTACGCGGTCACCCATGAAGGGGCAATGCACCTTGACGACGTGATGATGCGGCGCACACGCATCGTGTACGAGTACGTCGACGAGGGCGCTGCGGCGCTCGACGAGGTTGTCGACATCGTGGGTCCGCTACTTGGCTGGGACTCCGCCCAGCGTCTGGCAGAGACCTCGAACTACCGCGAGCGCACCGCGGCGGATGCCGAGGCTGCCACGTTGTACGACGACGCCGCGGCATCCCGGGCACGCGACCGCGTCGCCGACATCGTGCCGATGGCCGATAGCAGCACCGCGCACAGCTAGACGACCCCCGCCGGGAACCCCCGTGATCATAGGAGACCACACCATGCCCAACCACGTTCTGGCCATCGACCAGGGAACGACGAGCTCGCGCGCCATCATCTTCGACCATGCCGCAGAGGTCGTCGCCCGCGGGCAGCTCGAGCACCGTCAGATCTTCCCCCGGGCCGGCTGGGTCGAGCACGATGCCGTCGAGATCTGGGACAAGGTGCGCGAGGCTGTCGGCATCGCGCTGACCCGCGCAAACCTCACCGCGACGGATATCGCCGCTGTCGGCATCACCAACCAGCGCGAGACGACGCTCGTCTGGAACCGCCACACCGGTGTCCCTGTCGCCAACGCGATCGTCTGGCAGGACACCAGAACACAACGCCTGTGCGAGCAGCTGGCGGGTGACGCGGGGGCCGACCGCTACAAGTCCGTGGTCGGCCTCCCCCTCGCCACCTATTTCGCCGGCCCGAAGATCCGGTGGATCCTCGACAATGTCGACGGGGCGCGCGCTTCCGCAGAGGCGGGAGACCTCTACTTCGGCACCATGGACACCTGGTTGCTTTGGAACCTCACCGGTGGCGTCGACGGCGGAGTGCACGTGACGGACGTGACCAACGCCAGTCGCACCATGCTGATGGACCTCGACACCCTGCAATGGCACGAAGGGATCGCGGCCGACATGCAGATTCCCCTGTCCATGCTGCCGGAGATCCGCTCCTCGTCCGAGGTGTACGGCGAGGGGCGCGCCCACGGCATGCTGCCCGGGGTGCCGATCTCCGGCATCCTCGGCGACCAGCAAGCGGCCACCTTCGGTCAAGCCTGCTTCACCGAAGGCATGGCGAAGAACACCTACGGAACAGGCAACTTCCTGCTGCTCAACACCGGCACCCGGCGGGTCGACAGTGCAAACGGCCTGCTGACGACGGTCTGCTACAAGATCGGCGACGCCCCCGCGGTGTACGCGCTCGAGGGCTCGATCGCCGTGACCGGATCACTCGTGCAGTGGCTGCGCGACAACCTCGGCATGTTCTCTGACGCGCCCGACATCGAGAAGCTTGCCCTCGAGGTCGACGACAACGGCGGCGCCTACTTCGTGCCCGCCTTCTCCGGCCTGTTCGCACCGCACTGGCGACCGGATGCCCGTGGCGCCCTGCTCGGACTCACTCGCTATGTGACGAAGAACCACATCGCACGCGCGGCACTCGAGGCGACCGCCTTCCAGACCCGGGAGGTCATGGACGCGATGAACGCGGATGCCGGGGTCGAACTCGCAGAACTGCGCGTCGACGGCGGCATGGTCGCCAATGAGCTGCTCATGCAATTCCAGGCGGACCAGCTCGGCGTCGACGTCATTCGCCCGCGGGTAACCGAGACGACGGCGCTGGGTGCCGCCTACGCCGCAGGGATCGCCGTCGGCTTCTGGGCTGGCGAGAGCGACGTCGTCGGCAACTGGGCAGAGGACCGTCGATGGACCCCGCAGATGGCACCCGCCGAACGCGATCGCCTCTACCGCAACTAGAAGAAGGCCGTGACGAAGACCATGGGCTGGGTCGACGACGACGTGGAGTCGCCGTAGCCCAACCCTGGAGCACGCGAGCTCGCGGGCCCCGAAACACACCACCAACCACAACCCACAAAGGAGTAGGGAACACAATGAAAGAGAAACTGCTGAAGAGGAACGGCTTCTGGCTGTTGCTCGCCGTGGCGATGATGCTGGTATCCGCGATCGGGGCCTCGGTCGTGCAGACCAATGTCGGCCAGGTCACGGTCAAGGACCTGCGCTGGGAGACCCCGAACGGCCAGCTGATGAGCGCCCTGCTCTTCAAGCCGAACGATGTGAGCGCCGACAACAAGGCTCCTGCGATCGTCGTCAGTCACGGCTGGTGGAACAACCGTGAGATGCAGGACGCCAACTACGTCGAGCTCGCGCGCCGCGGCTACGTGGTGCTGTCGATCGACATGTACGGCCACGGCAACTCGGACTACCTCAACAACGACGACCTCGCAGCCGGTGGAACGGGAATGTACGACGCCGTTCGCCTCATCGCCGACCTGCCCTACGTCGACACCGACAAGATCGGCGTCTCTGGCCACTCGAACGGTGCCCGCGCCGCGAACTTCTCGGTCGCCATCGACAACGCCGCAGAGACGCAGCTCATCTCCGCAGTGCTGCTGGTCGACAACGACGCGGTCTACACCGACGCAGCCAACGACAACGCGTATTTCGACATGTACGGAACGCGCGACACGGGAATCGTCGCCGACCAGTACGACGAGTTCTTCTTCCGCAGCTACAGCGCCGAGGGAGCAGTCCTGACCCCGCCGCGCGAGTACATCGGCACGCCGAACGCACAGTCCTTCCTCAATTACGGAGCTGACCCCAGCACGCTGGGCGACGAGAAGCGCGAGAACGACACCGTCTACACCGACGGTGATGGCGGTGCCATGCGTGTCGTCTACACCCCGGCCGAGACACACCCCTGGGGCACCATCTCGAGCACCACGGTCGGCAACCAGATCGAGTTCTTCGAGCAGGCCTTCGGCGCACCTACGCCGATCGCGGGCGGCTCGCAGATCTGGCAGGTCAAGGAGGTATTCACGACAGTCGGGTTGATCGGATTCGGAATCTTCCTGCTCGCCTTCGCCCGCTACCTGCTCACCCGACCGTCGTTCGCCCGCCTCTCGGTAGCGCCGAGCCCTGCCACGAGCGCCAAGGGTCGCGGCGGGCTCGCCTGGTTCTGGGGCGGTCTCGCGGTCTCAACGCTCTTCTCGGGCGTGAGCTACGTCTGGCTCAGCCAGCAGCCATTCGAGCAGGGAATCGCGTTCAACGTGGTTCCGTCGATCTTCACCCAGGGAGCAGTGTTCTTCATCGCGTCATGGGCGGCTATCAACGGCATCTTCGCCCTCATCGTGATGACACTCTCGTACCTGCTGTTCGGTCGCAAGAACGGCGCAGACCTGCGGGTGAGCGGCGTGCTTCCCGGATGGCGGGTCGTGCTGCACAGCCTCGGCCTCGCCGTCCTGGTCGTAGCGATTGCCTACGGGATCGTCTTCGTTCTTGACTACTTCTTCAAGACCGACTTCCGGCTCTGGGTTATCGCGGTCAAGGCGTTCACGCCGGACAAGCTGTGGATCGGCCTCCTCTACGTGCCGTTCTTCCTTCTCTATTTCGTAGCCAACTCGGTCGCCATCAACAGCTTCAACCGAGTAACCGTTCGTGGCAGAGAGTGGCTCAACACCGCCATTCTGGCGTTTGTGAACTCGCTCGCCCCCATCATCCTGGTGGTCGCGCAGTACACGACCTTCGCGAACACGGGCTACACGATTGACGGATTCAGCGGCATCTTCAGCATCTGGCTGTTCCCGGTTATCGTGATCCTCGCGGTCACCGCGGTGATCTCTCGCAAGATCTACCAGATGACGAGCAACCCATACATCGGCGGCTTCATCAGCGCCCTCGTCGTGACGATCATCTCGGTGACGAACACCCTGACCGTCAACTAGGCCTCGTCGGCTGGTGGTAGGCCGACGACGCCGGGGGGCCGTAGCGCACACGCGCTGCGGCCCCCCGTGCGTTAGCCCGTTGGGCGCTCGTATTCGCGGCTATTCTTCGAGAATGGCTGGCATCGCAGACACCAATCACGTCGACATGATCGTTCAGGAGACCGACGGCAGCGTGGTGCTCGTCATGGTCGAGAGCCGCGACTGGGGCTCCGATCCGCTGCAGGCGGAGCAGCTCAAGCAGAAGATCAACCGGTACACCGGGTATGTGGTTGAGGGCGGTCTTGTTTCAGATTTTCCGCATCTTGCTGGGGCTGCCGTCAGCATCCGACTCGATTGCGTGTCGGCGCCGAGTCGAGAGTTCGCGCGGATCGTCGAGGTGACGACGGCGGGGCTTGGGCGGTTGGGGGTGGCGTTCATTGTCGGTGTGAGTAGTTCATTTTGAGGTCGATCGACCGGCGAAATACATTCAGCTCACGAGGGGCGTGAGCGTCCCACGCTCTCACCCGTACTTCACACGATGTCCTCGGGCCCGCCTGCCAAATAGCGCTCCGCCAGCCCCAGTATCGGTCGCAACGCGACTGGAAGCGTGGCACTATTCATCCGCAAGCATGACTCGCGTCAGAGCGGTCCGCTTATTCACGCCGACCGACTGGGCGAGATCATCGGCCTCCCGCAGGAGATTCTGTGCCCTCATCGACCCTGAGATTGGGCGTTGATTGACCATGACTCAAAGCGCAGAAGTCCTTACAAGCGTTCTGCCTTGGGCGGTCCTCGTTCACCCAATCAATTCGGCAGCACGCGCTCGCACAGCATCGGATTTCGATCCACTTGTCAGTGACCGCGCAACTTGCATCAGCTGCCGTCGATCTTCCGCCACTGCATCGAGCACGTGTAGGGCACCAACAATGACACGCTCGTCCTCACAGTCCAGCAATGAATAAATGGTCCAAAGTCCGCCGCGGAGACCGTTGACGCACGACGCCTGGAGGTGTGCGCCGCGCGCCGACTCTTCGGACGCATGCGGCGCTCCCAAAGCGATCTCAACGAGCAGCTCGACAGCGCGATAGCGCGCAGCGTGACTTAGCGAGCCGATGGACAACTCGACCAAGGTCGGACCGATCACCAATGCCGCGGCCTCGTACAGCTCACCTTGAACGACCACTTCGTTATCCAGATGGGACCAGTAGGCCGATTTCGCCTCTTCATCATTTTCAGCCGCGAACAAGTCGGCCAAGGCCCGTGGAACGGCATGCGCGTCCCCCACAGCCGTCCTAACAGATTGCCAATCGATGGCATCCAGCAGCGCTCGAGTTGTTGGACTCATTCTTCGTCCCAACGCCCACCCGCCTTCCATTCCGCACCAGGGGGAAGCTGCTTCTGATCGTACTTGGCTTGGCATGACCAGCAGACGGGGACCTGCTCCCCGGTCCGAGGACGAATAGCTTGCGTGAAGGTGATGTCCTCAGGATTTCCTCCGATCTGTCTTGCTCAGAACGCCGCAATGACGAGAAATGATCGCTTAGCTCGAGACGCGGGTGTCCCCCGAATGTGTCAGCAGAAATGCGGACCGGGTGAACCAGCTAATCCATGCGCCTCGGGCGTGTCAGATTGACCTCGAAAGCCGAGCAAGGAGAAGTACCGATTTCGGTGGATCCAAGGGGATTCGAACCCCTGACCCCCTGCATGCCATGCAGGTGCGCTACCGGGCTGCGCCATGGACCCCGGTTGCTGCCTCTCCGGTGACCCGGAATTGCAACTTCCCTAGGTTACTACAGACTGAACGTATGGCCGAACCGATCACCGTCTCGATCACCCGCACCGTCGATCCGCACCGCGCAAAGGAGGTCGCCGCGTGGGCACGCGCCGGGCAGGACCTCCTGAGCGCCTCGCCCGGCTATCTCGGCTCCGGCTGGGTGCGCCCCGACCCGCAATCGCCCGAGTGGCACATGCTCTTCCGGTTCGCGGACGCCGAGAGCCTCGCCGCGTGGGAGGCGTCGCCAGAGCGCGCCTGGTGGGTCGCATCCGCGCTCGGAATGGTCGAGCACTCACCAGAGGAGCGCCGCACCGGCATCGAGGGCTGGTTCGACCAGCCGGCCTCGGTCGAGGTGGTCGACGAGAAGCCCTTCACTCCCCCGCGCTGGAAGCAGATGGTCGCGATCTTCCTGGTGTTCTACCCGCTGTCGCTCGCCGGCAACTGGGTGCTCTCCGGCTTCGCGAGCGAGTGGGCGATGCCGCTGCGGGTGCTGGTGCTCGTCATCGTGGTGACGCCGATCATGACCTACGTCGCCCTGCCGCTCGTCACGCGGGCGCTGCGGCCCTGGCTGCAGCGCCACTGAGCTCGGCCAGCTAGGAGGTGTGGCAGGCGGGCACGCACTTGGCGCAGCCGTCGGAGTTGCTCCAGTAGAGACGCTTCGCTGCCGCCACGGCTTCACTGCATGACGAGAAATATCCGAGATCTTGCCGGTTGAACGGTGCCGGAAGGCATCCCTTCAGCGAGGCCAGGTCGTGAACCTCGTGGTCGTTCGATCCGGGCTGGGCGTTCTTGTTGACGCAGTAGTACGGCATTGTGCGGCCCCTCTGTTCTGGCGCGACCCTCTCGCGCTCGAGGCACCTTAGTCACGCCGCGAACTCGTCCGCTCCTCTCCTCCACAGGCAGCAATCTGCGGAGAACTGGTACTATCGAACATACGTTCGAACCTGCGAAAATGGATGCATGTCCCCCAGCATCGCGATCGCCTCGGCCATCGAGGCGGCGCGCTGCATTCCGCTGGTGGATTCCGCTTACTCCCCGATTGCCGATACTGAGCTACTCGAGCTCACGCGTCAGGCCGCGCGACTGCAGGGCCTTGCCGCTACCCTCACCACCGTCCTGGCGGGCGAGATCGCTCGCCGCTCAGCCCCAGAGCTCGGCCAGGCAGGCCTCGCGCAACGCGCAGGTCACCGCACCCCGCACGAGCTGGTTCGCGTTACCACGGGCTCGACGGCTCGCGAGGCGTCGAGCGCGGTGCGGGTTGGCGGGCTCTCGACCACCCACCCGTGGCTCGAGGCGGTGCACGCCTCGCTCTCCACTGGCTCGCTGTCCCCGGCAGCCGCCGATTCCATCGCTACCGGCCTTGGGGCGCCAAATGTGTCCATCGATGCGTCACTGCTGACGGCAGCGGCAGAGCGGCTCGCGACCGAGGCCGTATCGCTCGATGCCGACCGGTTGCACCGGCGGGCCCGTGAGCTGCGTGATGAGATCGACTCCGCGTCAATCGCGGATCGCGAGACCGAGCGCAGGTCGCGGCGAGCGCTGACCTTTCGCCGTCGCGCCGACGGCATGTCCCACCTCAGCTGGACCATGGACCCAGAAACCGCCGCCGCCGCCGGCGAGCTCTACGATCGGGCAACATCTCCCCGTCGGGGCGGGCCGCGGTTTGTCGACTCTGGCACGAGTATCGCGGCCTCCTGCATCGCCGACGACGAGCGCACCACCGAGCAGCTCGGTTCCGATGTGTTTCTCGAGCTGTTGCGGCAGGGCGCCCACAACGACCCCTCGCAGCTGCTCGGCAGCGGCGCCCCGCAGGTGCGGGTGCTCGTCACCGCCGAGTCGATCCGCACCCGCGGCCACGGCTTCATCGAGGGCCAGCCCGACCCGGTCTCGATCGAGACGGTCGAGCGTCTCGCCTGCGGTGGCACAACAGCCGAGATCGCTCTCGCGGGCGGGCAGCCGCTCGATGTCGGCCGCGATCAGCGGCTCTTCACCACGCGGCAGCGAGTCGCCTTGGCCGCCCGAGACGGTGGATGCCGCTGGCCAGACTGCGAGAGACCGCCCAGTTGGGCAGAGGCCCACCACATCAACCACTGGGCGCGGGATCACGGCCGCACCGATGTTGCCCACGGCATCCTGCTCTGCCGGCATCACCACCTGCTCGCGCATAACCATGGGTGGGAGATCCGGGCCGGCGAGCGCGGCGAATACTGGCTGGTGCCGCCGCCCGGGGTCGATCCGCTGCAGACACGGCGAGCGATGCCGACGAAGAGCCGTGCGATGCGGGAGCTGCAGTGCGCCGGCTAGCCTGTGGGGCCCGGCCTTCTGACGAGAGCCGGCTACTGGCTCTCTGCCGCGCGGATGGCGGCGTCGGCATCCATGTCATCGAGCTCTGCTTCGAGGTAGGAGTCAACCTCGGGCAGGTGCAGCGTGAAACTCGAGAAGGCCTGCATCGAGAGCGTTCCGGAGCGCAGCACGAAGTCCATGCTGTGACCGCCGACAGTGCGGTCGTCGGCTATGAAGTGCAAATGGTAATCGGCGACGCTGAGGCCCTGAAACACATCCGGGCCTTTGAAGCCGAGCAGCGTGCCGTGGGTCTCACCAATGGTGCTCTCGTGCTGGTCCTTGACGGCGTCCGCGAGACCGCGGAACGGCTTCTGCTGCCGCACGGCCTCGCGCATCGTCACGCTCTCGAAGACCCCATCCACACGGATGGCGTAGAACAGGTTGTGACTCGGCACGAGGCTGTCAACGAGAGCCTCGAACCCCGCCTCCGTCAGCGGCCCGGCGAGTTCCTGGCTGAACGTCGGCTCGAACCGGGCGACCTCGGCGAACGGAACCCGTGCCTCGGGCGCGACCCGCTCGACTCCGCTCGCGCGGCACACGAAGAGCTGCCCGTCGAGCAGCACGAGCTCGCCGTCGAGGGCGTCACCGCATCCGACGCCGAGGGTTCCGCGGTCGAGAATGCTGGATGCCGTGAAGGCGCCGTCATAGAGGCCGGCGACCAGCGCATCCACGAACGAGAACTGCTCGATGGCAGTGCCCGCCCGCGGACGCAGCGAGCTCACGCCGCGGCGATCTCGATCGGGATGGCAGGGCAGTCCTTCCAGAGGCGCTCGAGCGAGTAGTACATGCGGTCCTCCTCATGGAAGACGTGCACGACGAGGTCGCCGAAGTCGAGAAGCACCCAGCGGCCCTCCGCGCGGCCCTCCCGGCGAATGGTCTTGACGCCGGCCTCGATCATCTTGTCCTCGATCTCACCGGCGATGGCGATGACGTTGCGCTCGTTGCGCCCCGTCGCGAGGAAGAAGATGTCGGTGAGAGGAAGTGGCCCAGAGACGTCGAGCGCCACGAGATCCTCCGCCTGCTTGGCATCGGCAGCGGTCGCCGCAATGGCGAGCAGCTCGCGGGCGTGGTCAGTAGCAGTCACAGGGTCCTTCAGGGTGGGCAAGTGGATGAGAGGTGTTCAGCGGTCAAGTCTAGAAGATTCGACCAGCGAGGCCTGCGATAAGCAGGCCGACGACACCGACGGCCATGACGGCGGCGGTGATGAGAAGCACGGTGAGCATGCGGTTGCCGTGAGGCTTGTTGGCACTGCTGATGACACCGCGCGCCGACGTGTGGGTGCTGACGGCGCGGATGGCGCTCACTGGTGCCGAGTCGGCGGCACCGGTCTCGCGCTCCCGGTCGTCGTACAGCAGGTCGACATCGCTGTCATCGAAGTGGCGCGAGTCGCCGCCCACGCTGCTGAGGCTGCGGGGCAGGTCGATGCTTCCGGTGAGCAGGATCTCGCCCGTTGCATTCAGCGCGGGCGGGAAGGGATTCGCCCGCGGCATCTCGGGAAGCACAAGGGCACTCGTCGTGGTCGCGACGTTGCCGCCGCCGACCTCGCGGGTGACGGTGTTCTCCCACGGCTGCGTCTCGTCGTCGAGGTCTGCCTGGCGCGACCAGTGGCCAACCGGGGCGACCCAGCCACCCGTGTGCTCGAGGTCTGAGTCGACCTGCGGCTCTGCCATCGGCTCGAGAAAGCTCGGTCCGTGAGCAACGGGCGAGTCGGTCACGCGCTGCGAGGCCGAGGGTGGCGCCAGTTGACCGCTGCGCGATAGCGCCTCGAAGTCGGACAGCTCGTCGATCTCTGGAACGCCGACCGCGACGGGCGGAGAGGGTGCCGGTGGTGGTGGCGGAGGCGCCGTGACGGTTGCCGGGGGCGCGATCAGGGGCGGGGGCTGCGTTCCCGTGACGACACTCGGACCCACCGGAGGCGGAGGCTGCGTTCCCGTCACAAGGCTCGGATTCGGGGGCAACGGAGGCTGCGTTCCCGTCACAAGGCTCGGGTTCACGGGTGGCGGAGGCTGGGTTCCCGTGATGAGACTTGGGTTCAACGGCGGCTGCGTTCCCGTCACAAGCGCAGGGTCCATCGGCGATGGGCCGGTCGCGTCGAGGCTGACCGCGGAGTCCTCGGCGAGCCGCTGGCGCATCTCTCGACGACTCAAGGTCTGCTGGGGTGTGACCGGCGCAGCATCCGTCGTTGGTGAGGCCACGGGTGCCGGAGCGGCCGGAGTAACGAGCGGCGGTTCGACACTGGGAGTGACCGCATCGGCCGGGATGTCGATGGAGGTCGGTCCGACCTCTGTGCGGTACTCGAGGTCGATGGGCGGTGCTGCTGGCGCGGAACCGGGCTCGATCAGCGGTGGGGCTGCCGCACGCCGGCCGGTCGTTCTGCCCTCTGGGCTGAAGTCCCGAACGCGAAACTGCGGTGCCGCCTGGTCGACGGGCTCGGCGGAGGCAGGAGCGGGCGCCTGGGCCTCCGGCCGCGCGGCGGGGGCAAGCTGCGGCTCTGGCGCCTGATACGACAGTGGCTCGCCGCGACCCTGGGTCATGTACTCGAGCGGCTCGCCAGCAGTTGGCGGCACCTCGTAGAGCCCCTGCTGGGCGGCCTCCCGAGCGCGACGGCCAGAGCGGGTCAGAGGCTGCTCGGCAGCGTCGGCGGCCCCGGCAGCGCCCGGTGACACGGCAGCACTCGGAGACGCAGCAGGGTCAGGAGCAAAAGGCGACGGCGGTGCGGGGGTGACGGCAGGTGCGGGGGCGACGGCAGGTGCGGCGGCGACAGGAGGCTGCTCGCTGGGCGGCGTGGGCTGTTCGACGTCGGCGCTGGCGAAGCCGGTGGGGGCATCCGGTTCTTCGCTACGCTCGCTCTGCCGAGCCGACCTCCGCGACTGCGGTGGCGGATCCTGGAACGTCGTCATGGTTTACTCCGATACAAGTGGTGTTTGGAGATGTACTGAACAACACCATCGGGGACCAAATACCAGACCGGGAAGCCCCGGCCAACCCTGCTGCGACAATCCGTTGAGGAGATAGCCAGCGCGGGCACTTCAAGCGAGCTTACGCCCTGCTCTGGCAATCCGGAAATGGTCAGCGGATGCCCGGGGCGCGAGACGGCGATGAAATGAGCGAGCGACCAGACCTCGTCGACGTCTTTCCACTCCAGGATCTGGGCGACCGCGTCGGCACCGGAGATGAAGAACAGGTCGGCGTCTGGGCGTGCAGCCCTGATGTCGCGGAGGGTGTCGACGGTGTAGGTCGGTCCCGCTCTGTCGATGTCGACGCGGCTGACGGTGAAGCGCGGGTTGGCCGCGGTTGCGATGACGGTCATCAGGTAGCGGTGCTCGCCGTCGGTGACATCGCCCTTCATCCACGGCTGGCCCGTCGGCACGAAGATCACCTCGTCGAGGTCGAAATTCTGCTGCACCTCACTCGCGGCCACGAGGTGGCCGTTGTGAATGGGGTCGAACGTGCCGCCCATGACGCCTATGCGCTGCCGGCGGGCCTCATTGCCTACCGTCTCGCTCGCCGCCATGGAGCCGGCCTAGTGGCCGTGGCTGTCGTGGTGAGCGCCACCGTGGGCGGCAGCGTCTCGACCTCGCGTGGTGCGGTTCGCGACGTCGCGGTAGCTCCAGGTCACGATGCCGAGGAAGAGGAAGACGACGAAGGCGATTCCTGCCGCGATGAACGGCACCGTCGGGTCAGCGGAATGCTCTGCGGTCTCGGCTGCGATGCTCGCAACCGCGGTGCTGAGGTTCAGCGACATGAGATCTCCATTCGTCGGTGCCTGACAATCCTAGCGAGGCTGGCTGGGCTACTTGCGCACCTGGCCCGTGCCGCGCACGATCCACTTGGTGCTCGTGAGCTCTGGCAAGCCCATCGGGCCTCGCGCGTGCAGCTTCTGTGTCGATATGCCCACCTCTGCGCCAAAGCCGAACTCCCCGCCATCGGTGAACCGTGTGGATGCGTTGACCATGACGACAGCGGAGTCGACCTCGGCAAGGAAGCGCTCTGCTCTCGCGAGGTCGTTGGTGACTATCGACTCGGTGTGGTGGGTCGAGTACTGGCGGATGTGGTCGATGGCAGCATCGAGATCAGGCACGACACGCACAGCGAGGTCGAGGGTCATGTACTCGGTCTGCCAGTCGAGCTCTGTGGCAGGCACGGCATCCGGGAAGATCGCCAGTGCCGCCTCGTCGGAGTGCAGCGTCACACCCTGCTCGCGCAGTCGTCGAAGCACGGGAGGAAGGAGGCTGGCAGCGGCCGACTCGTGCACCAGTAACGTCTCGAGAGCGTTGCAGACGCTCGGACGCTGCACCTTCGCGTTGCTGACGATCTCCACGGCCATCTCGACGTCGGCGCTCTCATCGAGGTACACGTGCACGACCCCGGCACCGGTCTCGATGACGGGAACCTTCGACTCTGTCACCACCGTGGTGATGAGGTCGGCGCTGCCTCGAGGAATCAGCACGTCGACGTAGCCGCGCGCCTGCATGAGCTGCCGGGCGCCATCCCGACCGAACTCGTCAATCGTCTGCACCGACTCGACAGGCAGCCCGACGGAGTCGAGCGCCTCCTGGATGATGGCGACGAGCACCCGGTTGCTGTTCTCTGCGGCACTGCCACCCCGCAGCACGACCGCGTTTCCGCTCTTGAGCGCGAGCGCGGCGATGTCGACCGTCACGTTGGGCCGCGCCTCGTAGATGGCCCCGATGACACCGAAGGGAACACGCACCTGGGTCAGCTGCACGCCGTTGGGAAGGCTGCTGCCGCGTACCACTCCCCCGACGGGGTCAGCGAGGGCGACGATCTCTCGCACGGCAGACGCCAGCCCGGCGAGGCGCTGCGGTGTGAGGGTGAGCCGGTCGAGCAGGCCGACCGCGAGGCCGTTCTCCCGGCCGTTGGCAAGGTCGAGCTCGTTGGCCGGCACGATGCGGTCGGCAGCCGCCTCGACGGCAGCGGCGATAGCGAGCAGTGCGGCGTTCTTCGTCTCGGTCGTTGCGGTGGCGAGCACGGTCGAGGCAGAGCGCGCGGCCTCGAGCTTCTCGGTGAACGACGTGGCGGTGAGGGTGCTCATGGCCACAAGTTTAGAGAGAAGCAGCCTCGAACCACGTGCCGATGTCGGCCCCGGCGAGTGCCTCGGCAACCTGGCCGGTCTCGGCGAGCAGCGTTGGGGTGCCGGATGCCGCGGCGAGCTTCGCAGCGGCGACCTTGGTTCCGGCACCGCCAGTGCCAACCCCGGCCGCACCGATGTCGCCGAACGTGACACCGGAGAGGTCGTCGTCGAATGGCACGGTCGCGATCTTCGTCGCTCCCGGTTCGCCGGGAGGGTGCGTGTAGAGGGCGTCGATGTCGCTCAGCAGCACGAGAACATCCGCCCCCACGAGCTGGGCGACGAGCGCAGCAAGGCGGTCGTTGTCGCCGAAGCGGATCTCGTGCGTTGCGACGGTGTCGTTCTCGTTGACGATCGGCATGATGCGCAGGTCGAGCAGTCGCTCCATGGCGCGCTGGGCGTTGCCGCGGTGCGTCGGGTTCTCGAGGTCGCCCGCGGTCAGCAGCACTTGTCCTGCGACGATGCTGTAGCGGTCGAGGCTGTTCTGGTAGCGGTAGATGAGCACGTTCTGGCCGACGGCGGCGGCGGCCTGCTGCGTCGCGAGGTCGGTGGGGCGCCCGTCGAGGGACAGGTACGGGATGCCGGTCGCGATAGCGCCAGACGACACAAGGATCACCTGCGATCCGTTCGCATGCGCCGCCGCGAGTGCGTCGACGAGGGGCTCGATCTGGCCGACGTTGGCCCCGCTGATCGACGAGGAGCCGACCTTCACGACGATGCGCCGCGCGCCCTTGATAGCCGCGCGCGAGGTGATGCTACTGGTCACGATCCGCCTGTTCACGTTCCTCACGGCTCACGACGATCTCGAAGCCCTCGTCGTCGCTCCAGATGCCGGCGGCGCGCTCGGCCTCGAGCTCTGCACGTGCGGCGGACTTGGCGTCCATGCGCTCGAGGTAGCTCGCGCGCTTGGCCTTGCTTGTCTGTCGGCGGCCCTCGTCGAGTCTCGCGTCGGTGCCGCGGGGGCTCGCAATGAGCTCCGCTGCGGAGGAGACGGTCGGCTCCCAGTCGAAGACGACACCGCCGCCCTCGCCGATCATGACGGTTGAGCCGGGAACGGCCCCTGCCTTGAACAGCTCGTCCTCGACGCCGAGTTTGGCAAGGCGGTCGGCGAGGAATCCGACGGCCTCGTCGTTCTCGAAGTCGGTCTGCTGCACCCAGCGCTCCGGCTTGGCCCCGATGACGCGGTAGAGGTTTCCGTACGAGCCGCCCTCGACGCGCACGACGAAGTCGGCCTCGTTGACGGCTCTCGGGCGGATGACGATGCGCGGCTTGATCGCCTCTGCGGCGACCTTGGCGACCCGGTCGGCCTCCACGATCTCGGCAAGGGCAAACGAGAGCTCGCGCAGCCCAGCACGAGAGACAGCAGACACCTCGAAGACGCGGTAGCCGCGGGCCTCGAGGTCGGGGCGCACGAACTCCGCGAGCTCCTTGCCCTCTGGTACGTCGGTCTTGTTGAGCGCGATGAGCTGCGGGCGCTCGAGCAGCGGCAGCTGGCCATCGGGCACGGGATAGGCGGCGAGTTCGCCGAGGATGATGTCGAGGTCGCTGAGCGGGTCGCGTCCCGGATCGAGGGTGCCGCAGTCCAGCACGTGGAGCAGCGCGGAGCATCGCTCGACGTGCCGGAGGAACTCGAGCCCGAGGCCCTTGCCCTCGCTGGCTCCCTCGATGAGGCCGGGCACATCCGCGACGGTGTAACGGGTCTCGCCCGACTCGACGACGCCGAGGTTGGGGTGGAGCGTGGTGAAGGGGTAGTCGGCGATCTTCGGCTTGGCGGCAGAGAGCGCGGCCACGAGAGAGGACTTGCCGGCGGAGGGGTAGCCGACGAATGCGACGTCGGCGACTACCTTGAGCTCCAGCTGCACATCGCCCTCGAAGCCGGGCGTGCCGAGCAGCGCGAAACCGGGAGCCTTGCGCTTGGTGTTGGCGAGGGCGGCGTTGCCGAGTCCGCCCTGGCCGCCCGCGGCGACGACGAAGCGCATGCCGTGCTGGTCGAGGTCGATGAGCTGCTCGCCCGCAGCGTTCTTGACGACCGTTCCGACGGGAACGGGAAGAATCATCTCCGCGCCAGAGGTACCGGCCTTGAGGTCGCCCTGGCCCGGCTGACCGTGCTCTGACTTGCGGTGGGGCGAGCGGTGGTAGTTGAGCAGGGTCGTGGTCTGCACATCGCTGACCAAGACGATGTCTCCACCGTTGCCGCCGTTGCCACCGTCAGGGCCGGCAAGCGGCTTGAACTTCTCGCGCTTGACTGACACGCAGCCGTTGCCGCCGTGCCCTGCGAGAAGGTGCAACGTCACCTGGTCGACAAACGAAGCCATGTGTACTGCCTGCTCTCAAGAGAAATGCGTAAGGGCGAGCATGATGCTCGCCCTTACGTGAAAAACTGCCGTGCGACTAGGAAGCCACCACGATGTTGATGACGCGACGGCCACCCTTTGCTGCGAACTGCACCGCACCGGCCTCGAGGGCGAAGAGGGTGTCGTCGCCGCCACGGCCGACGTTGGCGCCGGGGTGGAAGTGCGTACCGCGCTGGCGCACGATGATCTCGCCAGCGGAGACGACCTGGCCGCCGAAGCGCTTCACGCCGAGGCGCTGTGCGTTCGAGTCGCGGCCGTTACGAGTGGACGATGCGCCCTTTTTGTGTGCCATGTGTTCAGCCCCTACGCGATGCTTGTGATCTTGATACGAGTCTGCTCCTGGCGGTGGCCCTGGCGCTTCTTGTATCCGGTCTTGTTCTTGAACTTCTGGATGACGATCTTCGGTCCGCGAAGGTCGTTCAGAACCTCAGCGGTTACCTTGACCTTCGCGAGGTCCTTGGCTCCACTGGTGATCTTGTCACCGTCGACGAGCAGCACGGGAACGAGCGAGACGTTGCCCTTGTCGTCAGCCTTGATGCGGTCGAGCACGACGATGGTGCCGACCTCAACCTTTTCCTGACGCCCACCGGCGCGCACAACTGCGTAAACCATTTGGTTACCTAACTTTTGGAGGCAAGCGCCTCGAGAAGACTGGTGGAGTGGATCGCGGGCTTTGCCCAGCGCACACCAAGGGTCAAGACTACAGGGCGTCTGGCCCTTCGGTCAAACCTCGACGGGCGCGCCATGAACGCAGCAGCATGGCTCCGATGACGACCATCGGAGCACCGGTGAGGAAGACCGTTCCGCTGGCCCCGATAGCGCTCATGGCTACCTGCGCGAGCATCCGTCGCGACTCCACTGCATCGAGCTCGAGAGCGAGCTGCGCGGCGAGAGCGACGGCAACGACGAAGCCCGCAACCGCAGAGATGGCGAGTGCGCCGAGCACCACGGATGCGGTGCGCTGCGACGCACGCGCCACCATCACGAGCCCGGCAAAGACCGCAACGCCGAAGGCCGCAACCGGCAGGATCCAGCGTTCCGCTGCGGCTCCGAGGGCGGGCAGCGCATACTCGACCATCGACTCCGGGTAGCGACCCTGGGATGACACCACGCCGATGACGCTCGATGCCGCGAGCGAGCCGAAGGCTGCGAGAAGAATCGCGGATGCCGTCACCGCCGCCTGCACAATCGTCGTGCGCACCCCTAGACCTCGTCGATCAGTCCAGAGACCGCGTAGTCCATCGGGTGCGCCCGCAGCCAGAGCCACAACAGCACGGAGGCGAACAGCACGAGCACCAGGTGGTTGATGAAGCTCGCGGCGCCCGTCAGCACGCCGAGAACGGCATCCTGAGCCAGTGCCCGCCCATCGAACGGCCCTGGGCTGACCGAGTCGACCACGGCTGTGACGAGCTGCGCGACAATCACGAGGATCGCCCCTGCCGCCGTCGCGAGAGCGCCACGGGTGAATACGAAGGGAAGCGTCAGCTCGTCGGCGAGCGGGGCGATCAGCCAGAGACCGAGGAAGACTCCGAGGGCGAAGGGAAGCGCGAGTGGGAGGAAGTCGAGAACTGCGGGCCAGTCGATGCTGTCATCCGCTCCCCGCGCCGCCCACACCAGTATCTCGTTGAGAATTCGGCCGATCAGCAGCACGACCGCGATGCCGAGAGCAGCGACGAGCGCTGGCAGCCTGCCGCGGCGCCGCGCGAGCGAGACGAGCGTGCGCGACATGCGGCCGTCAGCCATTCGGCACGGCCGACAGGGCTCGAAGGCGTAGCCAGATCAGTACTGCCGCGAGGAGCACGACGGGCCCGAGCTCCACTGTCGTGGCAAAGAAGCCCTGCACGGCCCCCACCACCTGGTAGCCGAGACCGTCGACCTCTGGCATGCGCGCGCCGAAGAGACTCGACGAGAGGGTGCCGGCAATCCCGAGGATGAGCCCGGCGATGACGGTCAGCAGCGCTCCCCCGACCACCGCAAGGGCCGCTCGCGCGATGGTGAGCCGAAGGGTGATGCCAGCAGAGATGGGAGCGAGCAGCCACAGCACAAGGAAGACCCCGAGGGAGAAGACGACCACGTAGCGGAACATCGACGAGGCGAAGTCTCCCCACTGCATGCCGATGACGAAGAGGTCTGGCCCCGTCATCACCTCGGCGATCGAGCCGGAGACGACCTTGATGAGAGCGGCGGCGGCAAGGTATGCCGCTGACAGGGCGGCGATGTAGAGCGCGGGGCGGCTGGCGCCGTCGGCCCGCAGGTCGAGGAGGGACAAATCCAGTGGCCTTTCATGCTTAGATCAGGCAATGACGGTCTTGATCGACCAGCCCATCTGGCCTGCGCACAACACTCTATGGGGTCACCTTGTGAGCGACCACTCCCTTGACGAGCTGCACGCTTTCGCGGAGGCTGCGGGGCTACCCCGCCGCGGTTTCGATCACGACCACTACGACGTTCCGGCATCCCGCTACGACGACCTCGTTGCACGCGGGGCCGTTCCCGTGGGAGTTCGGGAGATGGTCACGCGCCTCCGCGACAGCGGGCTTCGCGTGACCCAGCGCGAGAAGCGCGGCCCGTAGACCGCGCTTCTCGATTCGACCGGATGTCGCGGACTACTCGCTGATCGGCGCGCTGACCACGGCACCCGCGCTGCCGGCACGGCGCGAGACGCGCGAGCGCCCCTGCCCCGGCTGCTTGGGCTCTGGCAGTGCCTCGAGCACGGAGCCGAGAAGCTCGTCTGTCTCCGCGGGGCGGGCACGGCGCGGCGCACGCTCCTTCTTCGCCACCGGGATGTCGAGAATCTCGATGGCGACATTCACTGGCACGTCGGCCGGTGTCGGGTCCTCGTGCGTGATGGCCGGCTGCTCGTGGTCGGCATGCACCGTCTTCGCCGCGACCCGCGCGAGGGCGTTGCGCACGTCATCGGTGATCGCGTGGGTGCCGTTGGAGCCTCCGCCGTTCGACGTCGGCGTCGAGCGCTGCGACGGCTGGCTGCCAGCGCTGCTGCCGCTGCCACCGTTGCCGCCGCGACCGCCGCGACTGCGACGCCCGGTGCCGGGCTCCGACTGCGGCTGCTGCTGCACGTGGCGTCGGTTGACCGGCTCGTGGTGGATGACGATGCCACGACCGGCGCAGACCTCGCACGGCTCGCTGAACGTCTCGAGCAGGCCGAGTCCGAGCTTCTTGCGGGTCATCTGCACGAGGCCGAGCGAGGTGACCTCAGCCACCTGGTGCTTGGTGCGGTCGCGGGAGAGGCACTCGACGAGTCGGCGCAGCACGAGGTCGCGGTTCGACTCGAGCACCATGTCGATGAAGTCGACGACGATGATGCCGCCGATGTCGCGAAGCCGAAGCTGGCGCACGATCTCCTCCGCGGCCTCGAGGTTGTTCTTGGTGACCGTCTCCTCGAGGTTGCCGCCCGAGCCGACGAACTTGCCGGTGTTGACGTCGACAACCGTCATGGCCTCGGTGCGGTCGATGACGAGAGAGCCGCCGGATGGCAGCCAGACCTTGCGGTCGAGCGCCTTCTCGATCTGCTCGTTGACGCGGTACTCGTCGAAGGGGTCGTTGGTTCCCTCGAAGGTCTGCACCCGGTCGATGAGGTCAGGCGCGACGCCGCGCAGGTAGGACTCGATGGTCTGCTGCGCGTCGCTGCCGGAGATGACGAGCTTGTGGAAGTCCTCGTTGAAGACATCGCGGATGATCTTGACCAGCAGGTCGGGCTCGGAGTGCAGAAGGGCAGGAGCCTGTGCCGACTCGACGAGGTGGCTGATCTCCGCCCACTGGTTGGTCAGGCGCTGCACGTCGAGCGTCAGCTGCTCCTCTGTCGCACCCTCGGCGGCGGTGCGCACGATGACGCCGACGTTGTCGGGCAGAACCTCCTTGAGGATCTTCTTGAGGCGAGCGCGCTCGGTGTCGGGCAGCTTGCGGCTGATTCCGTTCATCGAGCCGTTCGGCACATAGACGAGGTAGCGGCCGGGCAGGCTCACCTGCGAGGTGAGGCGGGCGCCCTTGTGGCCGACCGGGTCTTTCGTGACCTGCACGAGCACCTTGTCGCCGGGCTTGAGTGCGAGCTCGATGCGGCGCGCCTGGTTCTTGCCGTCGCCCTCTGCTGCTGCGGCATCCCAGTCGACCTCGCCCGAGTACAGCACGGCGTTGCGGCCGCGGCCGATGTCGACGAAGGCGGCCTCCATGCTCGGCAGCACGTTCTGCACGCGACCGAGGTAGACGTTGCCGATGAGCGACATGTCCTGGCTCTTGGCGACGTAGTGCTCGACGAGCACGCCGTCTTCGAGAACGGCGATCTGGATGCGGTTGTCGCGCGAGCGAACCACCATCACCCGGTCGACGCTCTCACGCCGCGCGAGGAACTCGCTCTCGGTGATGACGGGGCGGCGGCGGCCTGCATCGCGGCCGTCACGGCGTCGCTGCTTCTTGGCCTCGAGGCGGGTGGAGCCCTTGACGCGGGTCGGCTCGTTGCTGAGCACCGGCTCTGGTCGCGGCTGGCGTACGCGCACGACGGTGTTGGGGGCGTCGTCGCCGTCGCGCGGCTCCTCGCCCGGACGCCGGCGGGAGCGGCGGCGCACGGTGCCGCTGTCGTCACCCTGGTCGGCATCCTGCGGAACGCGCTCGCGCTGCTGGCCTCTGCCGCCACGCGTCGGCTGCGGCAGGTCGTCGATGACCGGCGTGGTCATCGGCGGCGCCTGGAAGATGAGGGACGTCGTCGGGCGACGCTTCGGCGCCTCGGCGACGGGCTCCGCTGCCGTCTCGGAAGCGGCGGCTGGGGCCTCGTCGGCTGGGCTCTCGTCGGCTGGGGTCAGATCGGCTGGCTCCGCGTTCACGTGGGCCGCGGCCGACTTCGGCTCTGCGACCGCCTTGCGGGCGCGGAGTCCGCGCTTGGGCTTCTCGTCGGCAGACGCTGTGTCTGCGGTCGCCTTGCCCAGCAGACGCGAGCGCCTCTTCGGCGGCTCTCCAGTGCTGTTCTCCGCCGAACCGGCGCCATCGATCTCGTTGTCGTTTTCATTCACCATTGCTGGTGTCTCCTGGCCCGGGTGGGCAACCGCGCCACCCACCGGGTACTTCTCTCGTGCGCTAACCGGCCTCCAGGGCTGGTCCGCTACTAATCCTTCAGGTCTGCCGCCGGCATGTCGTGCTCAGTGCCTATGTGCTGCGCACGTGTGCGTGCTGTCGCACCGTCTGCTCTGGCGGCTGGATCACGGCTGTCACCACGTGAACCACGGAACTTGCTATCCGTGAGAACCACTGCGGTTCCCGCCCGGTTTGTTGCCCGGTAAGCCTTCTTTGGGTGCCAGGTCGAGCGCGGCTCGGCTGGCGTCATCAAATTATCGCATGTATTGCCGATTACCCGGCATTGACCGACCCACGGCCGCTCTGTCTGCTGGCACCCTGCGGCTGTCAGCGTGCGCATACAGACTGCGTGTCATAATCCGTGGGTGACTGACTCCAGCGTCGATCGGCGCCCGATCGCCTATGCAATAGTCCTCATCGTTGCCGGCATCGTCGGCTGGATCGCCGCATTCTCGCTGACAGTGGAGAAGTTCGCCCTTCTCGCCGACCCGAATGCGTCGCTGTCGTGCGACTTCAGCATCCTCGTGCAGTGCCGCGCCAACCTCGAGTCATGGCAGGGGTCGCTGTTCGGCTTCCCCAACCCGATCCTCGGGCTGACCGGATGGGTCGCCCCGATCGTGGTTGGCGCCGCGCTGCTGGCTGGCGCGCGCTTCGACCGCTGGTTCCGCATCCTGTTCACCATTGGAGTCGTCGCGGCGCTCGCCCTCGTGATCTTCCTGATCACGACGAGCATCTTCGTGCTCGGCACGCTCTGCCCGTGGTGCATGGTCACGTGGGCCGCGGTCATTCCCACCTTCTGGCTCGTGGTGATCACGAGCCTGCGCGACGGAACGATCACCGGCAACGCGCGCGTGCGTTCCGTCGCGAGTGCTCTCGCCTCGTGGGTTCCCGCCATCACCGTTCTCAGCTACCTCGTCGTCGCCGTCATCGCCCAGCTGCGACTCGACGTGCTTGCCTCCATCTGACCCGCCCGAAAGGACAACCCATGGCTGAAGAATCGAAGAAGGCGCGCCGCGACTACGCCCGCGAGACCGCGCGCATCATGCGCGAGGAGGAGAAGAAGCGCCGCCGCCGCAACCGCATCATCACCCAGGTGAGCGTCGTGCTCGGCGCGGTGGCTGTCGCCGTCGTGATCATCCTCGTGGTGCAGAGCTCGATCAAGCCGCCGATCGCGGGTCCAGAGAACATGGCGAGCGACGGCATCCTGCTCACCGGCGACGGCACGGGCGAGATCGTTGCCGTGCGCAACGACGGAATCCCGGTCGACGGCACACCGGCGCCGACCAACCCCGACGACTACGCCGACACCGTCAACATCGTCATGTACGTCGACTACCAGTGCCCGTTCTGTGCGCAGTTCGAGCAGACAAACGCCGAGACCATCAGGACCTGGGTGTCGCAGGGGCTCGCCACGGTCGAGTACCACCCCATTGCCATCCTCGACAGCGCGTCGCAGGGCACGCGATACTCGTCGCGCGCTGCGAGCGCCGCGGCGTGCATCGCCGAGTACCAGCCGGACTCGTTCTTCCTGGCAAACGCCGCCATGTTCGCCAACCAGCCCGCCGAGGCCACTTCCGGCCTCACGAACGAGGAGATCGCCTCTGTCGTAGCGCAGGCGGGGGTGACCGACGTCAAGGTCGTCGAGTGCATCAACGACGAGCGCTACGTGCAGTGGGCTGAGGACGCCACGAAGCGCACCGCCTCCGCGATTCCCAACAGCGACCTCGACAGGATCGCGTCGACGCCTACTGTGATCGTCAACGGCAAGAAGTACGAGGGTGCCCCAGACGACCCCGAGGCGTTCCAGGCCTTCGTGAGCGAGATCGGCCTTGCGCTCGCTCCAGAGGCGGAGACCGACGGCACCGACGCCGAATAGCGCCAGAACAGCGAGAAGGATGCCGGACCCGCCAAGGGACCGGCATCCTTCTCTGTCTGTGGGGTCTCGCCGACGGGGCTAGTCGAACCAGAGCGCGAGCTCGCGCGTGGCCGACTCGACCGAGTCGCTGCCGTGCACGAGGTTCTGCTGAACGGCGAGGCCCCAGTCGCGGCCGAGGTCGCCGCGAATGGTGCCGGGCGCCGCGGTCGTCGGGTCGGTGGTGCCCGCGAGGGAGCGGAAGCCCTCGATGACGCGGTGCCCGGCCACGCGAATGGCGACGACCGGTCCGCTCTCCATGAACGTCACGAGCGGCTCGTAGAACGGCTTGCCCTCGTGCTCTGCGTAGTGCGCTCCGAGGAGGTCGCGGTCGGCCTGCAGCAGGCGAAGGTCGACGACCTGGTAGCCCTTCGCCTCGATGCGGCCGATGATCTCGCCGATGAGGTTGCGGGCGACACCGTCGGGCTTGATGAGAACCAGGGTCTCTTCGATTGTGGTCATGGAGTTGACTCTTTCATTGATTGGATGTGAGCGGCCTTCGCAGCGTCGAGGGCGCGGCCCTTGACGAAGCAGAAGGCCCAGAGCGCGAGGAATCCCGCTCCGATGACGTACATGAGCGGAAGGATGAGGCCGAGCGCGATGAGGGCAAGCTGCAGCACCCAGCCGAACCAGCGGCCGGCCGGGTAGCGCGCTGCGCGACCGGCAGCGGCGAGCAGCGCGATGAGCACGACTCCCCCGACGAGCGCCTGCAGCGGCGTCACGACCTTGAGCGAGAAGGCGGTGAGGGCGACGAAGAATACAAGGAAGCCCTCGAGCAGCAGCGTGATCGACAGCAGCGACTCGCTCGCCGACCGCTCGCGCCTCTGCCTGCTCACTGTTTCCATCCCTCTGTGCGGGCGAGCGAGATCGTCTCGCCGACCAGGGTGATCGATCCCGTCACGAGAACGGCCCGCTTGGCGCCCTTGGCCGCCCAGGCGCGGGCCTCATCGAGAGCCTCTGCCGTCGACTCGGCCTCGCTGACGTCGTCGGTCACCTCGCGGATGAGCTCGGCAAGCTCGTCGGCGGGGATCGCGCGCTCCGACTGCGACTGGGTCGCAACGAACAGCGTCGCGACGGGGGCGAGCGCACGGATGATGCCAGCGGCATCCTTGTCGTTCAGCACCCCGATCACCACCGCGATCTCGTCGAAGGTGAAGTACTCCTTGATCGCCGCAGCGAGCGCGGCCGCTCCGTGCGGGTTGTGCGCCGCGTCGACGATGACGCTCGGCTCGATGCCGACGAGCTGCAGCCGGCCGGGGCTCGTGACAGAGCTGAGCCCCTCGGTGAGCACGTCGCCGACGAGAGCCTGGGAGCCGCCACCGAGGAACGACTCGACCGCAGCGATCGCCACTGCCGCATTCTGCGCCTGGTGGTCGCCGAACAGCGGAAGGAACTCGTCTTTATAGAGCCCCGCTCGTCCTCGCACGGTGATGAGCTGCCCGCCGACGGCGACGGTCGTCGACTCGAGCGAGAAGTCGCCGCCCTCGAGCGACATCGTCGACTCGGTGAGCTCGACCGCGCGCTCGAGCTCGGCGAGCACCTCCGGCTGCTGCCGCGCAGACACGACGTTCGCGACCGGCTTGATGATTCCCGACTTGGTGCGGGCGATCTCGGCGACCGTGCTGCCGAGCCGCTGGGTGTGATCGAGCGCGATGGGCGTGAAGACCGCGACCTGGCCGTCGGCGACGTTGGTCGAGTCCCACTCGCCGCCCATGCCGACCTCGATGATGCCGACGTCGATCGGCGCGTCGGCGAAGCTCGCGAAGGCAAGCACGGTGAGCGCCTCGAAGTAGGTGATCGGCTCGTCGCCAGCGGCCTCCAGCTCGCTGTCGACGAGGGCAAGATACGGCTGGATGTCCTCCCAGTTGGTCGCGAGCGCGCGGTTCGAGATCGGCTGGCCGTCGATCACGATGCGCTCGTTGACCCGCTCGAGGTGCGGGCTCGTCATGAGCCCGGTGCGCAGGCCGTAGGCCCGAAGGATGCTCTCGATGATGCGGCTCGTCGACGTCTTGCCGTTCGTGCCCGTGATGTGGATGATCGGGTACGAGCGCTGCGGATCGCCGAGCAGCTCGACGACCCGGCGGGTCGGCTCGAGCCTCGGCTGCGGCATCGACTCTCCCGTGCGGGCGAGCAGGTCGTCGAAGACCGCGGCTGCCGCCTCTGCGTACTCGGAGTCGTCGAAGTCCCAGTCGGAGTCGTCGTCGATGTTCGAGCCCTCCGGGTTGGCGAAGGGGCTCAGGTCGCCTATGCCGAGCGGGGACTCCTCCTCTGGGAGGTCGGCGCCATCGTCGAAGCTGTTGTTCTCATCAGACGTGTCGTTGTCAGACATTGACGCCACCGGCCTTCCGCACATCGATAACGAGCGTTCCGGCATTCGCGTACTGGCCCGCTTCGATGGTCGCACGCTGGGCACCCGGCGCGCCGTCCACGGCGGCTATTCCGGGCTGCGCCGAGAGCGAAACCGCGTGGCTGGTTGCCAGGGTCTCTGCCGCGATCGTGGCGATCCACGTGGTCACGGATGCGACATCCGCCTCGCTCTCGCCGATCACGGTGAGCTCGATGCGGTCGCTGACCTCGAGGCCGGCGGCCTTGCGGGTGTCCTGCACGACGCGGATGACGTCGCGCGCGAGCCCCTCTGCCTCGAGCTCTGGGGTCGTGACCGTGTCGAGGATGACGAACCCTCCGTCGGCAAGGAACGAGATCGCACCGGAGCCGGCCGCGTCGAGTTCGAGGTCGTACTCTCCCACCTCGAGCGGGATGCCGCCGACGGTCACCGAGTCGCCATCGGCGACCCAGTCCCCGGCCTTCGCCGACTGGATGACCTGCTGCACCTGCTTGCCGAGGCGGGGGCCAAGAGCC
The DNA here is from genome assembly GCF_057073975.1 of Conyzicola sp. Classification (NCBI taxonomy): domain Bacteria; kingdom Bacillati; phylum Actinomycetota; class Actinomycetes; order Micrococcales; family Microbacteriaceae; genus Conyzicola; species Conyzicola sp. The sequence goes on from NZ_JBXMIS010000125.1 coordinate 28,000, forward strand.
CGCGCGTTGACCGACAGCCGGCGCGAGATGCCGAAGCTCTCGAGGCTTCCCTCGTCGAGCGCGCGGAAGCCGACGTGCTTGACGTTGAGCTCCTCGCGCAGGATCGCCTCCGCCTCGGCGAGCTCGACACCCGTGCTGACGACCGTGAGGCTCGCGAGCGGCAGACGCACGCGAAGCCCGGTCGCCTTGCGCAGTGCGAGCCCGGCGGACGCGACCTCGCGAACGCGGTCCATCGCACTTACAAGGGCGTCGTCCTTCGGAAACCGCTCTGCGTCAGGCCAGTCCTCGAGGTGCACGCTGCGGCCACCGGTCAGGCCCTGCCAGATCTCCTCGCCGACCAGCGGGATGAGCGGCGCGGCAACCCGGGTGACCGTCTCGAGCACGGTGTACAGCGTGTCGAACGCGTCGCGGTCATCCCCCGACCAGAAGCGGTCGCGCGAGCGACGCACGTACCAGTTGGTGAGAACGTCGGCGAAGTCCCGCAGCTTGCCTGCGGCCATCGGGCTGTCGAGCGCCTCGAGCTCACCCGTGACGTCGTCGATGAGCTGACGGGTCTTGGCGAGCAGGTAGCGGTCGAGCACGTTGGTCGAGTCGGTGCGCCACTGCGCCTCGTAGCCGTTGGGTGCAGCGGCGTTGGCGTAGAGCGTGAAGAAGTAGTAGGTGCTCCACAGCGGCAGCAGCAGCTCCCGCACGCCCTGGCGGATGCCCTCCTCCGTCACGACGAGGTTGCCGCCGCGGATGACGGAGGACGACATGAGGAACCAGCGCATCGCGTCGGCGCCGTCGCGGTGGAAGACCTCGGAGACATCCGGGTAGTTGCGAAGGCTCTTCGACATCTTCTGGCCGTCGGAGCCGAGCACGATGCCGTGGCTGATGACGTTCGTGAACGCCGGGCGATCGAAGAGCGCCGTCGAGAGCGTGTGCAGCGTGTAGAACCAGCCGCGCGTCTGCCCAATGTACTCGACGATGAAGTCGGCCGGGCTGTGGCTGTCGAACCATTCGCGGTTCTCGAACGGGTAGTGAACCTGGGCGAAGGGCATCGAGCCGGAGTCGAACCAGACGTCGAGCACGTCCTCGATGCGGCGCATCGTCGACTGGCCGGTCGGGTCGTCGGGATTCGGGCGGGTGAGCTCGTCGATGTATGGGCGGTGCAGGTCGGTGGGGCGAACTCCGAAGTCGGCCTCGAGCTCATCCAGCGAGCCGTAGACGTCGACTCGCGGGTACTCCGGGTTGTCGCTCTTCCAGATCGGGATCGGCGACCCCCAGTACCGGTTGCGCGAGATCGACCAGTCACGGGCGTTGCCGACCCACTTGCCGAACTGCCCGTCTTTGACGTTCTCCGGCACCCAGTTGATCTCCTGGTTGAGCTCGCCCATGCGATCGCGGAACTCCGGCACGCGCACGAACCAGCTCGAGACCGCCTTGTAGATGAGCGGGTTGCGGCAGCGCCAGCAGTGCGGATAGCTGTGCTCGTAGCTGCGCACCTGCAGCAGGCGGCCCTCGGCGCGCAGCAGCTGGGTGAGTGGCTTGTTGGCCTCGAAGACCTGCAGGCCCGCCACCGGCTCGATGATCGGCAGGAACAGCGCGCCGTCATCCACCGAGATAATGACGGGGATGCCGGCGGCGCCGGTGACGATCTGGTCGTCCTCACCGTAGGCCGGAGCCTGGTGCACGATGCCCGTGCCCTCGCCCGTGGCGACGTAGTCGGCCACGAGGATCTGCCAGGCGTTCTGCGTGCCGTGCACCTCGGTGTCGGCGTAGAAGTCCCAGAGGCGGTCGTAGGTGACGCCGTCGAGGTCGGCTCCGAGAATGGTGCGGCTGACGGCGGCCCGCGCTGCGTCCGCCGACTCGTAGCCGAGGTCCTTGGCGTAGGCGCCGATGGTGTCGGTGGCGAGCAGGTACTCGCTCTGCCCCTCTGCAGCGCCATCGGCCGCGCCGTTCTGGCCGCTCGGCAGCACCGAGTACTCCACCGCCGGGCCGACGGCGAGCGCGAGGTTCGTCGGCAGTGTCCACGGGGTCGTGGTCCACGCGAGCGCCTTGACCGCAGTGAGGCCGAGCGCCTCCGCCTTGGCTCCGTCGAGGGGAAAGGTGACCGTGACCGACTGGTCTTGGCGCATCTTGTAGACGTCGTCATCCATGCGCAGCTCATGGTTCGAGAGCGGCGTCTCGTCGTGCCAGCAGTACGGAAGCACGCGGAAGCCCTCGTAGGCGAGCCCCTTGTCGTAGAGCTGCTTGAAGGCCCAGATGACCGACTCCATGAACTCGACATTGAGGGTCTTGTAGTCGTTCTCGAAGTCGACCCAGCGGGCCTGGCGGGTGACGTAGTCCTCCCACTCCTGGGTGTACTTGAGCACCGACTCGCGAGCCTTCGCGTTGAAGGCGGCGATGCCCATCTCCTCGATCTCGCGCTTCTCTGTGATGCCGAGCTGGCGCATCGCCTCGAGCTCGGCGGGCAGGCCGTGGGTGTCCCAGCCGAAGCGCCGGTGCACCTGCTTGCCGCGCATGGTCTGGAAGCGCGGGAAGACGTCTTTGGCATAGCCGGTCAGCAGGTGACCGTAGTGGGGAAGGCCATTGGCGAACGGGGGGCCGTCGTAGAAGACCCACTCCTCGCAGCCGTCGCGCTTGTCGATGGACGCCTGGAAGGTGGCGTCGTTCTTCCAGAACGCGAGCACACGCTCCTCGATCGCCGGAAAACTCGGGCTCGCGGGGACCGCGACCGTGTCGGTGGCGTCGGGATCAAAGCTGCGGGGGTACATCTGGCTCCTGGTGTGATGGAAGTTCACACGAGGACGACCTCTCTGGCCGCGGTACCACCCCGCTTGCCGGCTTGCGCCGACCACTCAGACTGCTGGTTCGGGTCTAGTGAGCCGCGGTCCATGAGACCCGCTGCTGTTCTTCCGACGACTCCCCGCTGATAACGGATCACTGCCAGTTCGGCAATTCTACCCTGCCGGGGATGGCCGGTGGACGCCGGGGCCGCTAGGCTTGTGCCTAGCCATGGGAGCGCTCCCAAGCCTTCCACCACACCTCGAGGACGAGTCACGATGGACCCTCTCACTCGCCGCCAGCTGCTCGCAATGACGGCTGCGGCTGGCACCACCGCCGCCCTCGCGGCCTGCGCAGGGCCACCCGCGCCTCTCCCCGGCCCCACGACCGCGCCATGGGTGCCGCCAACCGACCCGATGCCATTCCCCGTCGGCTACACGTGGGGCGCCGCCACCTCTGCCTTCCAGGTCGAGGGCTCGACGACGGCCGACGGGCGAGGCGCCTCGATCTGGGACACCTTCTGCAACGAGGGAGGCCGCGTGCGCGGCGGAGCCACCGGGGATCCCGGCGCTGACCACTACCGCCGCTACGAGGAGGACCTCGACCTGATGGCGACCCTCGGTCTCGGGGCGTACCGGTTCTCCGTCGCCTGGCCGCGCATCCAGCCGACTGGCCGTGGCACCGCCAACCAGAAGGGCCTCGATTTCTACCGCCGCCTCGTCGACGGGCTGCTCGAGCGCGGCATCAAGCCGGGCATCACGCTGTTCCACTGGGACCTTCCGCAGGCGCTGCAGGACGACGGAGGATGGCCGGCGCGCGACACCGCCTACCGATTCGCCGACTACGCGCGCATCATGTTCGACGCCCTCGGCGACAGCGGCGCCGACTGGTTCACCATCAACGAGCCGAAGACGCACGCCTTCGTCGGCCACTGGTATGGAGCGCACGCGCCGGGCATCTCCGATCCGACGGCGGCTGCCGCGGCTGTGCACCACCAGCTGCTCGGCCACGGGCTCGCCGTCGAGCAGTTTCGAGACAGCGCGCCCCCCGGTCGCATCGGCATCGCCCTCAACCTGCTACCGGTCTACCCGGTTGCCCCGGAGTTCGAGGCCTCTGCCCGCACCATCGACGGCACAGAGAACCGGCTGTTCCTCGACCCCGTGCTGCTCGGCCGCTATCCGGAGGACGGCGTCGGAAGCGGTGCCGGCATGCTTCCGACCGGGCGGCGGGAGTTCGACGCGCTCGCGCTGCCCGGCGACCTCGAGACGATCTCTGCGCCGTGCGACCTGCTCGCCATCCAGTACTACGGGGTCACCGGTGCCGGCGCCGACGGCACGTCTGTCTCGATCTACCCGACGTCGAACGCCCCGTGGCAGCAGATCCATGCCGAGGGGCTCTACGACCTGCTCACCCGTCTCGTCGCCGACTACCCGGCCATCCCGATCGTGATCACAGAGAACGGCATTCCCGACGAGAGCCCTGAGCTCACCACCGACGACCCGTACCGCGTGACCTACCTTCGCGACCACTTCGTGCAGGCGAGCAGGGCCATTGCCGAGGGGGTGCCGCTCGAGGCGCACTACGTGTGGTCGCTGCTCGACAACTTCGAGTGGGCGGAAGGGTACGAGCAGCGCTGGGGCATCATCGCGGTCGACTTCGAGACGCAGGAGCGCTCCCCCAAGGCGAGCTTCGACTTCTACCAGTCGGTCATCGCGGCCAACGCGGTCGCCACCTCATGAGAAAAGCCTCATAAACCTGTCGGGGACGGGGCGGGTGGCACAGGCTGGGTGGATGAATCGAACGCTGTCGATGATCGTGACGATCACAGCGGCCTCCGCCAGCATCCTCGTCGGCACCGTCGCCGGTGCCGTCTCGATCGACGATGCCCCCGGGCAGGCGCAGCAGATCGCACCACTTCTGGTCACCCCGAGCGCCGCAGCGAGTCCGGCTCCCCCGGCTGCCCCGGCAACCGACGGCGTCGTTGCGGTGAAACCACCCGCGCCGAGGGACGTGTCGCTCCCGACCGCTTCGCACCCAGAGCCGACGGCGACTCCCCCGGACAGCCCGCATGATGGGCCGACTGACGACTCCCCTGATGGAGCACCGGACGACCGCAATGATCGCGGAGACAAGAACGACAAGGGCGACAGTGACACCGGGAGCGGCCAGGGCGACGGCCGTGGCGAGGGGCGTCGCTAGGCGCTACGGCATCCGGTATCCGACTCCGCGCACGCTCTCGATCCGCTGTGCACCCAGCTTCTCGCGAAGGTAGCGCACGTAGACGTCGACGACGTTCGACCCCGGGTCGAAGTCGAAACCCCACACCCTGCTGAGCAGGTGCTCTCGCGAGAGGGGCTCAGACGGATGGCGGAGGAACTCCTCTGCCAGCGAGAACTCCCGCGCCGACAGCTCGACGACGGTGTCGCCGACGGTCGCTGTGCGAGCGCGGAGGTCGAGTGACAGGTCGCCGTGCGACAGCACGGTGGAGGCGTCGCGCAGGCTCGACCGGATGCGAGCGAGCAGCTCATCGACCCGGAAGGGCTTGGGCAGGTAGTCGTTGGCTCCTCCGTCGAGGCCGGCGACGATGTCCTCGACGCCAGTGCGGGCGGTGAGCATGATGATCGGCGTGAGCGTGTCACGCTCCCGCACCCGACGCAGCACCTCGAAGCCGTCGACCTCAGGCAGGCCGATATCGAGCAGAAGAAGGTCGAACGGATAGCGCTGCGCGAACTCGAGCGCCTGCGATCCTGTGCTGGCGATCATCGGGGCGTACCCGTTGGCCCCAAGTCCCTTGGCAAGGAAGCTCGAGATGCGCGGCTCATCCTCCGCGATGAGGATCGTCGTCACGAGGACACCCCGACCGGCGCCGGATCGAGCGGAACGACGATGCCGAAACGCGACCCCTGCGGCGACGTCGTGAGGCTCACCGTTCCGTGGTGAGCGTTCGCGATCGCCATGACGATGGGAAGGCCGAGCCCAGAACCGCGGATGCCGCGGCCGCCATCCACCCGCCCGAAGCGCTCGAAGATGCGCTGCTCCGATCCCTCCGGAATGCCGAGCCCCTCGTCGACGACCCAGAACTCCACCGACCGGCCGTGCTGCTCGTCGTCGCGAACCGAGCTGCCGATCGTCACCGTCGACCAGGGCGGAGAGTACTTCGACGCGTTGTCGATGAGCTGCAGCCAGGCCTGGGTCACGAGGCGCGGGTCGAGGTCGACGACGGCGTCGGCCGTCTCTGCGAGCAGCCAGCGGTGGTTCGGGATTCCCGATGCCTTCTCGAAGACGCGTCGCGTGAGCTCTGCGGCGTCGGCCGGCACCGAATCGGGAACGACGACCTGCGCATCGGCGAGCGCCTCGATGTCATCCACAAGCCCCGACATGCGGTCGAGCTCGTCGAGGGCGAGCGACCGCGTCGACTCGACATCGCCGGGGCTGCGCGCGTCGAGCAGCTCGAGGTGGCCGCGAACGATCGTGATGGGCGTCTTGAGCTCGTGCCGCACATCGTCGAGGAGCTGCCGCTGGCTCGTGAGGGCAAGGTCGAGTCGGTCGAGCATGCCGTTGACGGTCTGCCCGGCCGCCGATACGTCGTTGTTGCCGACAACCGTGAGCCGCTCGCCGCGGTCGGCGGCGGTGATGCGCGAGGCGGCCGCCCGCAGCGCCGTGATCGGCCGCAGCAGCCTGCTCGCGACGAACCAGCCGACGAGCCCGATGGCCGCGCAGGCTATGGCTGCGGCGATCGCATAGGTGGTGAAGGAGTCGGTGAGCTCTTTGAGCGCCGCGTCGACATCCACCGCCGTGACGTAGATGCCGATCTGCGGGTCGCCATCGACCGTGATCGGGGATGCGATGTATCGAAGGGTGCCCACGCTCGTGACGGCTGTGCCGAGCTTCACCTCGCCGCTCGCCGATTCCGCGACGACGCGCTCGACGAACACCGGGTCGTCGTCGAGTCGGACGTCGACCTCGACGCCGGGAACGAAGGCCGCTGTGCCGTCGAGAATGCCGAGGGCAGTCTCGTTGCGGTCTGGCACCAGCTGGGCGAGCACCCCCTCGAGGGCGTCGCGCGTCGTCGTGAACGTGCCAGCCCCGGTCGCCGCGGTCACGCTGTCGGTGGGCGCATCGGCCGCGGGAACCGCCGTGGCGATGGCGCGGGCCGACTCGATACGGGAGACAAGGCGGTCGTCCACGCTCTCGAGGATGCGGTCGCGCTGCACAAGGAACGCGGTAAGCCCTGCTACCGTCATGCCCACCGCCGCGGTCACGAGGATGGACGCGACGATGCGGGAGCGAACCGAGAAGACGGGCAGACGCGCACCTGCTTCGCGGGTTTGCATGGTTTCAGTAGAGCAGCAGCAGCGCAGCGGTGCGAGCACTATGAGAGCTCTCTCACAAAGCTCCCAGAAACGCGGTCAGGTGGTGTGGCAGCATTCGAGGACAGGTCATATACTGACCCCCATACAGGTCACGTCCGTCTACAGCAGAGGCCCGAATGTCTGACGACACTCCCACCGAGCGGTTTCCCACGCCGGAGCCCGCCGGCACAGAGCCGCTCCCCTCTGCCGCGGGTGCCACCGAGCCATTCGGAGTACCGGCGGATGCGCCCGCACCGACCGAGGTGCTGTTCTCCCCCACTGCCTCCGCTGCTGCGCCTCCGCCGCCCGGTGTGCCGTCGTCGGTCGGGTCGACGTCGTCTGTCGGGTCGCAGCAGAAGCAGTCGCGCGCCATGCTCTACACGCTCATCGGGGTTGGTGCCGCCTTGCTCATCGCGGTCATCGTGGTGGCGGTCCTGCTGCTCAACCGTGGCGACGGGGAGCCCGTCGCAGCTCCCAGCGGCAGCCCATCGGCCTCGCCGAGCGCGAGTGCCAGCCCCTCGGCGTCGCCGAGTGCGACTCCCTCAGAGGAGCCAACGCCAGAGCCAGAGCCCCCGGTCGTAGTCGGGCCGACGTTCGACAGCTTCACCGCCCAGCCGACCGCGGGCTGCGCCGAGGGCGACACGGCCAAGCCGATCACCTTCAGCTGGAGCAGCAGCTCCGCAACGACGGCCTATATCGGCGTCGCGACAACCAACGCCAAGTCGGAGCCGTACGAGAGCGGCCTTCCCCCCGTCGACACCTACACACTCGACTACCAGTGCGGCCAGGCAAGCCAGGTCTACACGGTCACCCTCGAGGATGCCGCTGGCAACCTCGCCCACAAGACGGTCACTATCGCGAAATAGCGCACCGTCTCCCTGATCGCAGGGCCGTCCGAGGGGCTTCGGGCGGCCCTGTCTTGGTTAACCCGAATCGGCTCATCGGGAATAGTGCGGGCCACCCGGTACTTTCGTCTCTCGTGACTACAACAAGTGGCAAAGCGCCAACCACTGCATCCGCACCTCCGCCCTCCGACCAGACTGCGGCCCGCAAGGCCGTCTGGGCAGCACTCGTCGGCTCCTCCCTCGAGTCATTCGACTTCTACGTCTTCGCCTATTTCAGCGCCATCTTCGCCCCCGCGCTGTTCTTCCCAGAGGCAGAGCCAGCAGCCGCGCTGCTCGGATCGTTCGCCTTCATCGCCGTCGCCTTCATCGTGCGTCCCCTTGGCGCGATCATCTTCGGCAACCTCGGCGACCGCATCGGCCGCAAGCGCACGCTGCTGGTCACGATCGCGATCATGGGACTCGCGACCGGCGCGATCGGACTCCTGCCGGACTTCGCGACCATCGGTGTCGCGGCGCCGCTGTTGCTCCTGCTGCTGCGCGTCATCCAGGGGCTCTCACTCGGCGGGGAGTGGGGCGGCGGCATCCTCGTGGCCGTCGAGCACGCCGAGCCCGGCCGTCGCGGGCTCTACTCCGCGCTGCCCCAGCTCGGGTCGCCCATCGGCACGACGCTGACGGCGACGCTGCTGCTCGTGCTCAGCGCGACGATCTCGCCAGAGGACATGCTGGCGTGGGGCTGGCGCATCCCGTTCCTCATCGCCCTGCCGCTGCTCGCGGTGTCGATCTACCTCCGCCTCGCAATCGACGAGACGCCGGTGTTCAAGGCACTCGTCGCGACGGACCGCCGCGAGCGCATTCCCGTGCTCTCCGCCTTCCGCAAGTACCCGGTCGCCATCATCGTCGCCATCGGTGCAGCGCTGCTCGGCATCGGCTCGTACTCGCTGATGAACACCTACACGATCGGCTACGGCGTCGGGGTTCTCGGGTTCTCCTACCCCGACCTCGCCCTTGCCACCCTCATCGGCAGCCTCCTGCAGCTCGTGACGATCCCGCTCTTCGGGGCTCTCGCCAACCGCATCGGGCCGGCGAAGGTCGTGGCGATCGGCGCGGCGGGAACGCTGCTCATCGCCTTCCCGATGTACTTCCTCCTGCAGTTCGCGACCTTCGAGATCCTCGTGGCCACCATGATCGTCGGTGGAATCCTGCCGACCATGGCATGGGCGGGCCTCGGCGGCCTCATGGCGAACATCTTCGGCGGCTCGGTGCGCTACAGCGCGCTCTCGATCGCCTACGCGGTCGCGGCCGCCCTGTCGGGAATCGTGCCGGTGGCGACGCAGTCCCTCGCCATCGCGACGGATTCGGCGTGGTGGCACCCGGGTGTCGTGCTCGCGATCCTCTCGGTGATCACGCTCGCGGCATCCATCGTCGCCTCCCGCTGGACCAAGCCGGTCGACGAGCTCGACTAGCTGACCTGCGCGGGGCGGCTCAGGCCGCTCCGCGCAGCCGTCCCCGCAGAAAAGGCAGCCAGGGCGCCCGGTACTCGATGCGCTCGTCCGTCGGGGCCACCGCGTACGACCCCACACCGAACCGGATGCCCGCGACGAACAGGAACACCGTCACCTCCACGGGGCGGTCCGCTGCAATCAGCCACGTGCCGACGCCCCACTGTGCTGGCTCCGTGCGGCCATCGACGACCACCGTCGGCCGCACCCCGAAGGTCACCCGCAGCGGCCATGGCCGCAGGTCGAGCGAGAGGCGGCGGGTTGGCGTGCTCATGCCGCCAGCCTAGGGCGAGCGCCCTCGGCTACCATTGCGGAGCAGACCCATTCAGGCACCTCACCAACCGACACGGTGCCGCATATATCGAAAACGGAGCGACCATGCCCAACGAAATGCCAGAGAAGCCCGCCCTCGAAGGGCTTGAGGCCAAGTGGTCGCCATTCTGGGAGTCGAACAAGACCCACGCCTTCGATCGCAGCACAGCGACGCGTGAGAACGTCTACTCGATCGACACTCCCCCGCCGACCGCCTCCGGCAGCCTGCACATCGGCCACGTCTTCAGCTACACCCACATGGACCTCGCCGCGCGCTACCAGCGCATGCGCGGCCGCAGCATCTTCTACCCGATGGGCTGGGACGACAACGGCCTGCCGACCGAGCGTCGGGTGCAGAACTACTACGGCGTGCGGTGCGACCCGTCGCTGCCCTACGTCGAGGGCTACGTTCCGCCGCTCGACGGCGGAGAGGGGTCGTCGGGCAAGGCGGCCGACCAGGTGCCCGTGAGCCGCCGCAACTTCATCGAGCTGTGCGAGCGCCTGACCATCGAAGACGAGAAGCAGTTCGAGGCGCTCTGGCGCGACCTCGGCCTCTCGGTTGACTGGTCGCTCACCTACCGCACCATCGGCGACGAGTCGCAGCGCGTTGCGCAGCAGATGTTCCTCAACAACCTCGCCCGCGGCGAGGCGTACCAGGCCGATGCTCCGACCCTGTGGGATGTGACCTTCCGCACGGCTGTCGCCCAGGCAGAGCTAGAGGACAAGGAGCAGCCGGCCGCCTACCACCGCCTCGCGTTCCACGCGGCCGATGGCACCGACATCCATATCGAGACCACCCGCCCAGAGCTGCTCGCGGCGTGCGTCGCCCTCGTGGCCCACCCCGACGACGAGCGCTACCAGGACCTCTTCGGCACGACCGTGACGACACCGCTCTTCGGCGTCGAGGTTCCGATTGTCGCCCACCACCTCGCCCAGAAGGACAAGGGATCGGGCATCGCCATGATCTGCACCTTCGGCGACGTGACCGACGTCATCTGGTGGCGAGAGCTCGACCTGCCGAACCGCACGATCATCGGGGCAGACGGCAGGCTCGTGGCGGATGCTCCCGAGGTGCTCTCTGACAACGCGAAGACGATCTATGCAGAGCTCGCCGGAAAGACCGTCTTCAGCGCGAAGGCGCGCATCGTCGAGCTGCTCAAGGAGAGCGGCGAGATGATCGGCGACGCCAAGCCGATCGTTCACCAGGTGAAGTTCTTCGAGAAGGGCGACAAGCCGCTCGAGATCATCTCGACCCGCCAGTGGTACATCAGCAACGGAGCCCGTGACAACGCGCTGCGGGCCCGTCTCGTGCAGGCCGGCAAGGACATCGCCTTCGTGCCTGACCACATGCGGGTGCGCTACGAGAACTGGGTCGGCGGCCTCACGGGTGACTGGCTCATCTCGCGCCAGCGCTTCTTCGGGGTGCCTATTCCGGTCTGGTACGAGCTCGACGCCAACGGCGACAAGGGCGCCGTGATCGTGCCGGCTGCCGAGAGCCTGCCGATCGACCCCTCCTCCGACATTCCCCCCGGCTACACCGAGGCGGATCGCGGAACGCGCTTCGTCGGTGAGGTCGACATCATGGACACCTGGGCCACGTCATCCCTGACCCCCCAGATCGCGGGCGGCTGGGGCTCCGACCCCGAGCTCTTCGACCTCGTCTTCCCGTACTCGCTGCGCAGCCAGGGCCAGGACATCATCCGCACCTGGCTGTTCTCCACCGTGCTGCGGGCAGAGCTGGAGCACGGCAAGGTGCCGTGGAAGAACGCCGGCATCAGCGGCTTCATCGTCGACCCCGACCGCAAGAAGATGTCGAAGTCGAAGGGCAACGTGGTGACGCCGGCCGGCATGCTCGAGGAGCACGGCTCGGATGCGGTGCGCTACTGGGCGGCATCGTCGCGCCTCGGCACCGACGCGGCCTTCGACCCGCAGAACCCCAAGCAGATCAAGATCGGCCGACGGCTCGCGATCAAGGTGCTCAACGCCGCGAAGTTCGTGTACTCCTTCGAGGTTCCCGCGGGAGAGTTCGCGGTCACGAACGCCCTCGACCTCGACATGCTCGCGACGCTCGACCAGGTCGTCGACGTGACGACCAAAGCCTTCGACGACTACGACCACGCGCGCGCCCTCGAGCAGGCAGAGCACTTCTTCTGGGTGTTCTGCGACGACTACCTCGAGCTCGTCAAGGAGCGCGCCTACGGTGCCTCTGGCGCTGAGGGCCAGGCGAGTGCCGTGCTCGCCCTCCGCAGCGCACTCGACGCGCTGCTCCGCCTGTTCGCCCCGTTCATCCCCTTCGCGACGGAGGAGGTGTGGAGCTGGACGCACGATGGCTCGGTGCACACCGCACAGTGGCCAGTCTCGACGGGCGGCTCGACCCCCGGCGGTCTGCTCCCACTCGTGAGCGAGGCCCTCATCGGCATCCGTCGGGCCAAGACCGATGCCAAGGCCTCGCAGAAGACGCCGGTGACCTCGGCGACGATCACCGGTCCTGCCCAGCTGGAGCAGGGCGTCGACGACCTCAAGGCGGTCGGCCGCATCGAGAGCGTGACGTTCGTCGAGGGCGACGCCGTCGCTGTCAGCGACATCGTGCTCGCAGAGGTGCCAGAGGCATGAGCGCGGCCGTCATCCGCGCGATCAGCGCCGCCGACCACGACGCGTGGGTGCCGCTCTTCGCTGCATATGGCGAGTTCTACGAGACCACCTTCAGCCCTGAGGTCATCGAGAACACCTGGCGTCGACTGCTCGACCCCGCCGAGGGCGTCGACGCGCTCGTGGCCGAGGTCGACGGAAAGGTGATCGGATTCGCGCACTACCGCTCGCATCCCGACACCTTCACCCTCGGTCGTGACTGGTTTCTCGACGACCTGTACGTCGACCCGGATGCCCGCGGCAGCGGAGCGGCAACCGCGCTCATCGAGCGGCTGACGCAGTTCGCGAGCGAGACGGGTCCGGGCAGCCTGCGCTGGATCACGGCAGAATCGAATGAGCGCGCCCAGCGCGTCTACGACCGGGTCGCAACCCGCACGACCTGGGTGACCTACGAAGTGAGGGCATGATGCAGCTCGGAACCCGCTGGTCGCTCGGCGACACCCCGCCGGCGACACTGCCGGAGGCTGTGCTCGGCGCGATCCTGAGCGTCGAGGCAGAGCTCACCGGCCACGAGTCGGCAGCAACCTGGCGCTGGACGCTCACCTACCTCGAGAACAAGCCGATCGTGCAGCTCGACGATGGCACGACCATCCGGTTCAACCCCGCGGCCAACGAGGCCGTTGTCACGCAGGAGTAGCGGCGGCTCGCCGCTAGCGGCTAGCGGCAGCTAGCGGATCGAGCCATAGGGGTGACGGGCCGCGCCGAGGTCGGCGCGCAGCAGCTCGCCCTCGCGCTCGGCGATGCGCCGGATGCGCAGCTCGTCGTGCGTGAGCGTCGGTCGATTCGACGAGCGACGGCCCCACGACACAAGCGCGAGCCCCACCACGAGGGCGAGGCGGTTGACGCCCGCCGGGCGAATTCTGGCCTGTGCCGAAGGGCGTGGGCACGGCACTGCAGTGGTGACGACAGTCATTGTTTCTTCCCTTCTCCGTGTCGAATCTAGGCCGAGCCACCGACATTGGAGAGGGGTCGTCAGCCGCGCGCGATGACCTCGCCGTGGGGCATCGCCATGAAGCCGGAGCCGTCGGCTGCCCACGCACTCCAGGCGCGGCTGATCCGCTCGAGGTCGGCCTGGTCGGCGAGGCCCTTTGCCAGCGCGTCGCCGGCGAAGGCCGACTGCAGCACGCGGTCGGCCCACATTCCGCCCCACCACGCGCGGTCTTCATCGGAGCTGAAAGTCCAGATGGATGCCGTGGCTGCCACCTCCGCGAAGCCCGCCTCCAGCGCCCACTGCTTCAGTCGGCGACCCGCGTCGGGCTCACCCCCGTTGGAGCGGTGAACGCCCTGGTAGAGCGACTCCCACAGCGCGATGCCCTCCGTGCGCGGATGGATGATGGTGCCCGCGTAGTCGACGTCGCGAACCGCAACGACTCCCCCCGGCTTCACCACCCGCCGCAACTCCCGCAGTGCGTCGACCGGTCGAGCCAGGTGCTGCAGCGTCTGGTGGGCGTGCACGACGTCGAAGGAGTCGTCGGGGTAGTCGAGCGCGTAGGCATCGCCGACCACGAAATCGACGGTGTCGAGGCCCTCTCCCAGCGCGGCCGCCTTCGCGATCACGTCGGCGGCGGCATCCAACCCGATCACGCGGCCGGGGGCCACGCGCGCGGCGATGTCGACGGTGATCGTGCCGGGCCCGCAGCCGACGTCGAGCACGCTGGCGCCGGGCACCAGATACTGAGCCGCGTAGGCGGCGGAGTTCTCGACCGTGCGCCAGGTGTGCGAGCGCAGCACGCTCTCGTGGTGGCCGTGGGTGTAGCGCTCCTCTGTCATCCGCCAAGCATAGGGATCTGCCAGCCTAGGCTTGGCGCGTGACCAATCCCTTCCTCGTCGAGTCCACCCTGCCGTTCCAGCTGCCGCCGTTTGCCGAGATCCGCGACGAGCACTACAAGCCGGCCTTCCTCGCCGGTTTCGAGGAGCAACTGCGCGAGGTTTCGAATATCACCCGTCGCCGCGACATGCCGACATTTGACAACACCATGGTGCCGCTCGAGCGCAGCGGGCGCATCCTCCATCGCGTCGCGACGGTGTTCTTCACCAAGAGCTCCGCCGACACGACGGATTTCATCGACGACCTCGAGGCAGAACTCGCACCCATGCTCTCCGCCCACTCCGACGCCATCCGCCTCGACGCGCAGCTTTACTGGCGCATCAAGACACTGCACGACCAGCTCGACCACCTGGGCCTCGACCCCGAGAGCCGGTACCTCGTCGAGCGCTACTACATGGAGTTCACCATCGCGGGCGCCGGCCTGGCCGAGGAGGACAAGGGAGCGCTGCGCGACCTCAACGCGCGGCTGTCGACCCTGACCACGCGGTTCGAGAAGAACCTGCTCGCCGACAGCAACGACCTCGCTGTCGTGTTCGACACGGCGGAGGAGCTCGCCGGCCTCGACGCGGCAGAGATCGCCGCGTGCGCGGAGTCCGCCCGCGAGCGCGGCCTCGACGGCAAGTTCCTGGTGACCCTCGTGCTGTTCACCGGCCACCCCTACCTCGCTGCCCTCACCAACCGTGCGTCACGCGAGCGCATCATGGCGGCGTCGCGGGCGCGCGGCATCCGCGGCGGAGAGAACGACAACCGCGCCCTCGTGCTCGAGATCTCCGCGCTCCGCGCAGAGCGGGCGGCCCTTCTCGGCTTCGAAAGCCACGCGGCGTGGGTCACCGCCGACGAGACGGCGGGCTCGCCCGCCGCCGTCGCGTCCATGCTCGGCCGCCTGGCGCCGATCGCAGCCCGCAATGCCCGCGCAGAGCAGGCCGACCTCGAATCGCTGGCGGGGCATCCGGTCGAGGCCCACGATTGGGCCTTCTATACCGAGAAGGTGCGCACCGCGACCTTCGACGTCGACACCGCGGCCATGCGCCCGTACTTCGAGGCGGAGCGCGTGCTGACGGACGGGGTGTTCTTCGCGGCTACCCGGCTCTACGGGGTCACCTTCACCGAGCGCACCGACCTCCTCGCGTACCACCCCGACGCACGCGTCTTCGAGGTGACCGACGAAGATGGCACGGCCGTCGGCCTGTACGTCTACGACCTCTACACTCGCGACTCCAAGCGCGGCGGCGCATGGATGAACTCCCTCGTCGAGCAGTCAACGCTGCTCGAGACCCCCGTCATCGTCACCAACAACCTCAACGTGCCCAAACCGCCGGCCGGCTCGCCGACGCTCCTCACCTACGACGAGGTCGAGACGCTGTTCCACGAGTTCGGGCACGCTCTGCACGGGCTGTTCGCGCGCGTGACCTACCCCAGGTTCGCCGGAACCTCGGTGTACCGCGACTTCGTCGAGTTCCCGTCCCAGGTCAACGAGATGTGGATGCTGTGGCCAGAGGTGCTGCAGAACTACGCGATCCACCACGAGACCGGCGAGCCACTGCCGACGGCGCTCGTCGAACGGCTGCTCGCCGCGGCATCCTTCAATGAGGGCTTCGCCACGAGCGAGTACCTCGCGGCCGCCATGCTCGACCAGGCCTGGCACTCGATCACGACGCCACAGGGAGACGTGGAGGCGTTCGAGGCGGCCGCCCTCGCCGCCGTCGGCCTCGACAACCCCGCCGTGCCGACCCGGTATGCGAGCACCTACTTCGCCCACGTCTTCAGCGGCGGCTACGACGCCGGCTACTACTCCTACATCTGGAGCGAGGTGCTCGACGCCGACACCGGCGACTGGTTCCGGGAGAACGGCGGGCTGACGCGCGAGAACGGCGATCGGTTCCGCTCGCTGCTGCTCGGCGTCGGCGGCTCGAAGAACCCGCTCGAGGCCTACCGCGAGTTCCGCGGCCGCGATGCGGTGATCGAGCCGCTGCTGAAGCGACGCGGGCTGGCCGACTAGGCCAGTGCGCGCAGGGTCGAGAGCCGGGTCTCGAGGTCGGCTCCCTGCGGAACGATGATGACCTCGTCGGCGCCGGTCGCGGCGACGAGGGCGTCGATGCGCGACCGCACGTGCTCCAGCGTGCCGATTGCCTGGTGCGCGTTGCGCTCTGCCACCCAGGCGCGTTCCGTGTCCGTCCAGTCGTGGGCGAGCGCCTGCTCCAGTGTCGGGATGCGGTCGGGGCGCTGTCCGGTGCGCAGCCGGATCATGGTGAGCGCGTTCGGCAGCGACAGTCGCTCGGCGTCATCGGAGACGAGGGCGTTGACGGCAACCATCGAGTGCGGCTCGTCGAGCACGACGCCCGGCTGGAAGGCCGCGCGATAGGCATCGAACGCGGCCGGGGTGTCGTCACCGCCCGCGAAGTGATGGGCGAAGGCGAACGGAAGGCTCAGCATGCCCGCGAGCCGGGCACTGAACGTGCTCGAGCCGAGCAGCCAGGCCTGCGGCGCATCCCCTGCACCGGGCGTCGCGACGATGGCAGAGCCGATGCCGTTCTCGAGCGGCTCGATGACGCCGAACCAGGCGAGCAGCTCGACCACCTGGTTGGGAAAGTCGTCAACCGTCTCCACGCCGACATTGCGGCGCAGCACCGATGACGTGAGCTGGTCGGTGCCGGGCGCTCGACCGAGCCCGAGGTCGATGCGGTCGCCGTGCAGCGCGACGAGGGTGCCGAACTGCTCTGCGATGACCAGCGACGAGTGATTGGGAAGCATGACCCCGCCAGACCCGACCCTGATGCGCTCTGTGGCATCGGCAATCGCCCCGATCAGCACGGCCGGCGCCGAGCTCGCCACGGCGGGCATGCCGTGGTGCTCCGCGACCCAGAACCGCTCGTAGCCGAGGCGGTCTGCCTCTGTGGCAGCGGCGATGGTCTGGGCGAGGGCGTCGCGGTGCGACATCCCGTCGACAACGGATGCGAGGTCGAGAACACTGAGGGGAACGGTCACGCGGTCTACAACCTCGAGACCGCTCGCTGGATTCCTAGAGCCCGCGCTCGAGCACCGCTATGGCCTGCGCCGCCTTCGTCGTGCCCGCTGCCTCAGCGGCCTGCGCCAGGCGCGAGTCGAGCTCTGGGGTGAGCTCGAGATCGAGTCGGATGAGGCGCTCGTCACGGAGGAACCGGCCGGTCACCGGCAGCACGATGCTGCCGAGCACGTCGAGGATCGCGACGACGCCAAGGAGGCGCCAGTACCAGTCCGCGTCGTCGCCCGGTATGTCGCCTCCCGTCCCGATCGGCAGGCAGAGCAGCAGGGCCACGACACCGACGATCGCAACGGTGATGGAGAGCAGGGTGCGAACCACGCGGTTGCGGCGCTGACCGAGCAGCAGCAGGAGGTTGGCGTGCGCGAAGCTCACGGCGAGCACCCCCGTCACCCCGAAGACCCGCAGCAGTGGCTCTGTCGACTCCCAGTTCGACCAGTCGACCCAGATGAGCAGGAGGCCGCAGGTCAGGGAGACGGCGCTGACCGCGACCCCGACGAAGCCGACAATCTGCAGCGCACGCCCGACCACCGCGAGGTGGCAGAGCACGCTGATGCTGAACACCGCGAACAGCAGTGTGGTGAGGAGCACCTTGGCCTGGATCTCACCCCACGAGCCGCTCAGCAGCGTGATAATCCCGATGAGGGCGGTGAGGCTCAACGAGACGATGATGGCGATGATCGCCGTTCGACGTGCCGTGTGGACGTTCATGCCCGCAGCCTAGCGAACGGGCTCCCCCGCACGGGAGCCCCGCCACGACAGCCAGAGCATGACGATCCCGCCGACGATGAGACCCCAGAAGGCGGAGCCGACCCCAACCACGCTGACACCCGACGCCACCACGAGGAAGGTCAGGATGGCCGCGACCCGGTGCTCCGGCGCCTCCAGAGCACTCGTGATTCCTCCGATCAGAGCGCCGAGCACCGCGAGGCCTGCCACCGTGACGATGAGGATGAACGGCGCTGCGGCGACGAGCGCCGTGGCGAGGCCGGCAGCCAGCCCGAGGAGCAGGTAGACGATTCCCGCGGTGAACGACGCGATCCAGCGCTTCTCCTTGTCGGGGTGCGCCTCCGGGCTCGCCATCAGGGCGGCGGTGATGGCGGCGAGGTTGATGACGTGCCCGCCGAACAGGGCGGCACCCACGGACGCCACTCCCGATCCCACCAACGCCGCTCTCGACGGCACGTCGTAGTCGAAGGTCTTCATGACGATGATGCCCGGCACGTTCTGACCGGCCATCGTCACGATGAACAGGGGAAGGCCGAGGCTGAGGATCACAGGGATGTCGAACACCGGCGGCACGAACTCGAGGCGAGGCGCAAGGCTCGCCGAGTCGAGCCAGCCAGGGGTGGCGACGATCACGATGACGATGATCGCCACGAGCATGGCGGCGGGCACCGCCCAGCGCGGAGCGAGGCGGAACAGCACGAGCCAGGTGACGATGACGGGGAGCGCGAGCAGCCAGTTCTCTGAGAACAGAGCCTGACCGGGCACGACGCAGATCTGGAACAGGATGCCGGCGAGCATGGCGCTGGCGATCGGCCGCGGGATGCGGGTGATCAGTCGTCCGAGCGCCGGCCAGAGGCCGCACAGCACGATGAGAACCGCGCACACGATGAATGCCCCGACCGCGCTACCGAACGACAAGGAGCCATTGGCCGCACCCGCGGTCACGAGCAGCACGGCGCCGGGCGTCGACCAGGCGAACGAGATGGGGATGCGCAGCCACAGGCTCAGCACAGAGCAGGTCACCCCGACCACGATGCAGAGGGCGAACAGCCCGGATGCCGCTTGCGCATCCGTCGCGCCAACAGCGCGCAGACCCGCGATCACGATGGCGAAGGAGGTGGCGAATCCGGTGATCGCCGCGACGATTCCGGCGGAGATGGGCTGAAGCACCTCGCCAGCCTAGGGCCGGCCCGCCGTGCCCCTCGACACCGCAAGCGCTTGCAGACACAATGGTGCAGTGCCGATCCCCCACCTCACCGACTCCCCATTCGACCGCTACCTCGCCGACCTCGCGGCGGTCGCAGAATCCAGAGACGACGTCGTCGGCCTCGCCGCGTTCGGCTCCACAGCCGACCGCTCGCGCGTCGACGAGTGGTCAGACCACGACTTCGCGTGGGTGACCGCCGACGGCGCCCAGAACGGCTATCGCCACGACCTCTCGTGGTTGCCGGGCTCAGAGACGATCGCGCTCTCTGTCGTCGAGCATCACGGCGGCGTCAAGGTGATCTACGACGACGGCCGCGTGCTCGAGTTCGGCATCACAAGCCTCGCAGACTTCACCAACTGGGCAGGCAACCGCATCGAGGTGATCGTCGACAAGGGCGGGGTCGCCGAGGCGGTCGCCGTCATCCTGTCTGCGCCGCTGCCGGAAGGAGACCCGGATGCCGACCGCGCCATCCGCCTCGTGCTGACGCAGCTTCTCATCGGCGTGGGCCGCTATCGCCGCGGCGAGGTACTGAGCGCCGGACGCAGTATCCGCGACGAGGCCACCGCCTACCTGCTGATCGCCCTCGCGCAGCGCCGTGGAGGCGCATCAGAGCGACTCGACACCCTCGATCCCCGTCGGCGCTTCGACTTCGTGCACCCGGAGGCTGCCGAGCACATCGAGCGGGCGATCCGGCTCGACCCGGAGTCGGCCGCGCGAGAGCTGCTCGCTATTGCGGAGTCGAGCTTCGGCACCGGCTTCCCCGCTCGCGGTGCCGCGGCTGTTCGCCAGCGGCTGGGGTGGAGCTAGCGGGGCGAATCGAGACCGGCGATGCGCTGCAGCGCCGCGTAGAAGACGGCCGACGCCGGGTCCTCGATGACGTGATGGTTGAGGTAGGCGTCGGTGAGCCAGGCGAGCGCCTCATCCTCCGGGAGCCCGACCTCGACCCAGTTGACACCGGGCAGTCCGGCCGCCGCCGGCTCGTCGGTGTGCGGGTCGAGCCACGCCCGGGCGATCGGGTTGTCGTGCGAGGCACCCGGCGCTGTCCACAGCAGCTCGATGGGGTGGTTCTCTCCATCGGCGTGCTCCTGGTCGACCGAGCCGGCACCGAGCCACGGCAGCATGAGGATCTCGCCCTCGATCTCGACGTCGATGAGGTCGAGCTGGGCCGGCTCCGTCTCGCACACGTAGAGGCTGTAGCCGGCCTCGTGCCACGCCGCCGCCTCGACCGAGTCCTGCTCGAGACCCGGCATGAGCGCATGAACGTCGCGCGCGAAGGCCGTTGCCCACTCGAGCAGAACGGGAGTCTGGTGGCGGGTGAACGGAGACACGTCGGTGACGTCGCCGTTCGCCCGGTGGTAGTGATGCTCTGTGCCGTCGTCGGTCACGTCGATGTGCAGCTGCGCTCGTTCGTAGTTGACCGAGACCGCGGTGGTGCTCGTCTCCTCATCCCACTCTGCGTCGAGCTCCGGCTGCTCGAGCCCGCTGGGCAGCGGGAGCCTCGCCGCGTGCTTCTCGCCGAGGTTGAGGACGACGCGAAGGGTCGAGTCGGGCAGGCGGGGTCGGTCGTCGTTCACACTGCAAGTGTTCCACCATTGGCGACTCGCGATAATCGCCTGTGCACCACGAGGGCGCTACTGTCATAGTGAGCCATTCTCCCCGAGTCGTGAGGACCGTACCTACGTGCTTGCCGCCAAGCGACTCCTGCAGCGCGGCTCGCTGTTCGCGGCCCTCGCAGGAGTCTCGGCCATTGTCACCGGCCTCGCCGTCGGCCTCACCGGGTATGTCGCCGAGGCGGAGGATGCCGGCGCTCGACTCGAGGTGGCGTCACGCACCGGCTCGGCGGCGGCGCTCGACGCGTCGCTCGACCTCGTTGACGACTCCGACGACCAGGACGCCGCGATGCGGCGGGTGCTCTCCTCGCTGCTGCGAAGCAACGGATCCCCCATCGCCGTCGACGTCACCCGCACCACTGCGACGGAGTCGCTTGTCGCGTTCACCCAGCACGCCGGCGCCGTGCAGCGCGCACAGTTCAGCACGGTAGAGGGACTGGAGGATGTCGCGAGCCTCGTCGAGGGCAGCTGGCCGACGACACCCGGCGACGCGACGGTGCAGGCGGACGCGGCGGACATCCTCGAGCTCGGCGTCGGCGACACGATCGACGTCGAGGGCACGAGCCTCACGATCACCGGCACCTGGCGGGTCGACGACCCGATCGACCCGCGGTGGTTCGCGAACCCCCTCGTGACGACGGGCTTCGACGAGACGCGCGCTGGCCCCATCGTGGTCGCCGAGCCGACCATCGCGGCGATCGGCGGAACCGTGCGGGTGCACTGGACGATCGTGCCCGACGCGCAGAGGATCTCGGCATCCGACCTGTCTTCGGTCATCGGAGCGTGGCAGCAGCTCGGCCGTGCCGTGCGCGCCGAGGGCACCCTCGACGGGGCTACGCTCGATGCCTCTGGCGGGCTCGCTCGCACCGCCACGCAGTTCGAGAAGCGAGCGAACGCGCTGCGAGCGGTCGAGCCGATCGCCATGCTCACAGTTGCCGCGGTCGCGGTCATCTCCGTAGTCGAGCTCGCCCGCCTGCTCGCAGGGCTGCGGTCGGCCGAGACGCTGCTGCTCTGGTCGCGCGGATCCCGCTCACGCAGGCTCGTCATCGTCAGCGTGATCGAGGCGGGCCTGGTGGCCGCCGTCGGCGCGGCACTCGGAGTCGTGGCGGCCCTTGCCATCGGCAGGGGCTCATCCATGGTCGTTGCGGCGCCGCTTGCGGTCGTGGGCCTCGTCGTCGTGACGATCGGTGTGACGACCGCCACCGGCATCCGCGGCCTCTCCCGCAACGAGCTGCCGACCGACTCCGACCGCGCGCGGCGCATCGGCGGCCTCGGGCTCGTCGCCCTGCTCTGCCTCGCCGCCGTGATCGCGGTGTGGCAGCTGCTGCGCTACGGCTCCCCCATCTCGACACCGCCATCCGGTCGCCCGCAGGTCGATCCCCTCGCGGTTCTCGCGCCGTCCCTCGCCCTCGTCGCGCTCGTGCTGCTTGCATCTCTCGCGCTGCCGGTGCTCGCGCGCGTGGCAGAGCGGCGGGCCGCGGTCTCCACCGGGTACTCCCGTGTGCTCGCCGCGCGCACTCTGGCGCGTCGTCGCTCTGCGGCGCTCACCCCATTCGTGTTGTGCGCTCTCGCCTTCGGGCAGCTCGTCATCGCCGCTGGCTACGCACAGACCTGGAGCGACTCCTACACGGCGGCCCAGCAGCTGCGGTCCGGCAGCGAGCTGCGCGTGACCGCCGGGCCCCGCGTGCTCTCGCCGGCAGTGCTCGACTCGATCGACGCGGCCGACGGGGTCACTGGCTTCGCCCCCGTGATCGACTACCCCGTGTCGATCAGCGCCCTCTCCGGTCAGCTCGTGGCGGTGAGCCCCACTGCCCTTGAGGCGCTTGCAGTGAGCACGGCAGTCGATGCGGGCGCTCTCGCCGAGGCGATCGCCATCGACGCTCCAGGGCCGACACTGCCGGTCGGTGCCAGCGACATCCGCATCGACGTGACCACCACCGGGCTGGACGCCCCTCCCGCAGCAACCGCCCTGCTGTCGTCGCCATGGGGCGGGCTGCACTCCCTCGCCCTCGTCGCCGATGCAACGGGCTACTCTGGCGACCTCCCACCGGCCGACTACTCGCCGGAGCAGGGCTGGCAGCTCGTCGCCCTCGACGTCAAACTGCCCCCGACGACCGAGGTGCAGTCGCTCTCCGTGACAGAGATCACCGCAGACGGCGCGCCTGTCGACCTCGGAGCCGAGTGGACCGCCATCGCCCTCGCCTCGCAGCCGTTCCCGATCAGCTCCTCCGGTGATGTCGGCTTCCGGTCGGTGGGTGAGGCGACCAGCGTGCGCCTGGTGCCGGCGTACCGCGACGACCCGAATGCGGCAACCGTCTTCGAGGCACCCATCGTGATGTCGGCCAGCCTTGCCAGTGCCACCGGCATCGAGGTCGGCGACAGCTTCCGCATCTCGCTCGACCCGCGGGTCGACGAGGTTCAGGTCGTCGTTGCCGCCATCGCCCCGGCAGTGCCCGGCTCGGCCGCTGACACTGCTCTGCTCATCGACGCGAGCATCGTGCAGGCGGTGCAGCTGCGTTCCTACGCCGTGCCGCCGACTCCGAGCCAGCTCTGGGTCTCCAGTTCGAACGCCGCGAGCTCTGCTCTGGCGCTCCGGTCGGTGCTGCCAGCCGGAGCCGTGGTCGAATCCGCGGCGAGCGATCCAGCCCGCGGGGTACTCGCCTCGGCCTCTGTCGCCCTGTGGATCGGCGCAGCTGGCACTGGCATCCTCGCCATCGTCGCCCTTGGCGCGGCAAGCGCCTGCTGCACCTGCTGTGCAACGCCGGGCAAGACTCCTTGTCGTGGGCCGCCCGCGGCGCCGACGTCACCGGCGTCGACCTCGCCGCTTCCGTCGTCGCGCTTGCCCGCACCAATTTCACCCAACAGGGCCTTCACGGGCATTTCGAGGTCGCCGACGCGGAGCAACTCCCGTTTGCCGACAATGCCTTTGACTTGATTTATGGGCACGGGGTTGTCCAGTACACGCCCAACCCCGGGCGGATGTTGGAGGAATGCCGCAGAGTGCTGAAGCCAGGTGGCGAGGCCGTTTTTCAGGCCTACAACCGCTGGTCGTGGCTGAACGCGATGTC
>NZ_JBXMIS010000126.1:0-1718 GCF_057073975.1 Conyzicola sp.
AGAGCAGCTCGACCGGCTCGCCCGTGACAGGGTCGGTCTCGCGACCCTTGGCCGAGGTGTTGCCACCGGCGTAGTTGGTGACGCGGGGGTCGGAGCCCAAGCGGTTCGAGCGAGCGATCAGCTCGCCTGCGGTTCGATTCACCGTGGTACTCATGCTCCCCATCCCGCCTGTACGCCGCCGACGCGCTCTGCCGCGATCGCCTGAAGGTGACCGGATGCCGCATAGGCCGTCATTGGGTCACCTGGCAGTCCGCGAGCCTCGCGCCACGCAGCCAGGTCGGAGCGCACGTCGGTGTAGAACGCATCCATGAGGATGCCGTTGGCACCGAGCACGTCGCCGTTCACCTCTGCCGCCGCGAGTGCCTCACGATCGACGAGGAGTGCCCGCGCCGTCATCTCCTGCACGTTGAGCACGGAGCGGATCTGGCCGGGAATCTTGTCCTCGACGTTGTGGCACTGGTCGAGCATGAACGCGACCGGGCTGTCGGGCCCGTAGCCGCCGCCGCGAATGACCTCGAACAGGATGCGGAACAGCTGGAACGGGTCGGCCGCACCGACGATGAGGTCGTCATCGGCGTAGAAGCGCGAGTTGAAGTCGAACGAGCCGAGCTTGCCGAGACGCAGCAGCTGCATGACGATGAACTCGATGTTCGTGCCGGGGGCGTGGTGCCCGGTGTCGAGGCAGACCATCGCCCGGTCGCCGAGTGCGGCGACTTGCGCGTAGCTGCTTCCCCAGTCGGGAACGTCGGTGTGGTAGAAAGCCGGCTCGAAGAACTTGTACTCGAGCACGAGCCGCTGCTCAGCCCCGATTCGCTCGTAGATCGCTGCGAGCGACTCGGCGAGGCGATCCTGGCGGCCGCGAAGGTCGACCTGGCCTGGGTAGTTGGAGCCGTCGGCGAGCCAGATCTTGAGGTCGCGGCTTCCGGTGGCGCCCATGATGTCGATGCACTCGAAGTGGTGGTCGATAGCCTTCTGGCGCACGGCGGCATCCACGTGGGTGAGGGAGCCGAACTTGTAGGCATCGTCTTGGAAGGTGTTGCTGTTGATCGTGCCGAGCGCGACGCCAAGGCTCTGCGCGTGGGCGGAGAGGGCGGCGTAGTCCTCGACCTTGTCCCACGGGATGTGCAGGGCGACCGTCGGGGCGAGGCCCGTCAGCTCGTTGACCTTGGCCGCATCCGCGATCTTCTCCTGCGGTGTGCGCGGGGTTCCCGGTGTGCTGAAGACCTTGAAGCGGGTTCCGGAGTTTCCGAATGCCCAGGAGGGCAGCTCGATCGCCTGGCCCTCGAGGAGCGGTGCGATGTCGGTGAACGTGGTCACGATGGGTCCTGTCTTTCTCGCTGGTCTTCAAGGTGAAAAATCTCGGGGATGCGCCGGGCACCCTGGTCTGGCCGCCCGCCCAGGTCGACGAAGAACTCCGCCATCTCTGCCTCCCATGGGGCGGTGGCGGGATTCTCGGCGAGCAGTCGCTGCGACTCGACATCGTCGTCGGTCTCGTAGTAGCCCGTGAGCTGGCCGTCGTCGCGCAGGAACAGCGAGTAGTTGCGGCGGCCGGATGCGGCAATCGCCTCGAGCATCGACGGCCAGACGGCCGCGTGCCGGTCACGGTACTCGTCGAGCCGATCTGGCCTGACCTGCAGCTGGAAGCACACGCGTTCCATCTCGACTCTCCTTTCCATTCGTGAAATAGGTAGTGGGTTCGGGGGGGGGGGGGGGGGGGG
>NZ_JBXMIS010000127.1:0-9301 GCF_057073975.1 Conyzicola sp.
AGGGAACCCGCCCCCCCTTCCTCGCTTTCTCGGGGGCTTCTAGGCAGCGGCGCATAGTCTCGACGTGTGGTGCGCTACATCAATGTCCCCTTCAACTCTGCTGGATTCAGCACGGGTGTCGCCCGCATGCCCGCGGCACTCGGTTTCGAGGGCATCGACATCCACGTGTCGGCGGAGCCGGTGCGCGGTCCATCCGGGTTCCTCGCTGAGAAGGCACTCGTACGAATGGTCGCGGATGTCGAGGCGGCAGTGCGTGATGCGTTCGCCGCCGGGGAGGTGCCGATCGTCATCGGTGGCGACTGCCCCATCCTGCTCGGCGGCGTCGCTGCGATGCACGACCCCGGGCTCGTCTTCCTCGACGGCCACGAGGATGCATGGCAGCCGACACCGGAGGTGCGCGGCGAGGCGTCAGACAGCGAGCTCGGTATCGCTGTCGGGTCGGTGGCGGCGCCCATCGGACCATTCGTCGATCCATCGAGGGTGGTGGCCCTCGGCCCCCGCGACGCAAGCGAGATCGGCGAGTTCGGGCAGGACCGCATCGATGCGCTGGTCGCCATCCACGATGACGCGTGGGTCAACGCGGCTACGGCATACGAGTTGCTCGACTTCGCAGCACCGGCGATCTCCGGGCCGTGGTGGCTGCACATCGACCTCGACGTGCTCTCGACGAGCGCGCTCGGCGCCGTCGACTCCCCCCAGCCGGGCGGGCTGAGCTGGCGTCGGCTAGAGCGCACTGTCGGCCTTCTGGTTGCGAACGGCGGGTGCCTCGGGGCGAGTATCGGCGTGTACAACCCCGACCTCGACGAGGGCCGCTCGGCGGCACGCGTCGCGGCCTTCGTGCAGCGCCTCGCGAAGTGGCTGGAGCGCGGGCGACTTGCGGTTTCAGCGCCGTAAGCTCGCTACGTGAGTTTCACCGTCCGCCGCGCCCGCACCTCCGATGTTCCTGCCATCCAGGCCCTGGTCGAGCCGCTCGTGCAGAAGCGCATCCTGCTCGGCAAAGACCTCGTCGTGTTGTTCGAAGCAGTGCAGGAGTTCCGCGTGGCGGTCGACGAGAACGACACCCCGATCGGATGCGGCGCGCTGCACGTCATGTGGCAGGACCTCGGCGAGGTGCGCACCCTCGCCGCCGCCGACGAGTGGCTGCGCACGGGCGTCGGCCATGCCATCCTCGAGCGCATCGAGGCAGACGCCCTCGAGCTCGGGTTGTCGCGGCTCTTCTGCCTCACCTTCGAGACGGAGTTCTTCGAACGGCACGGCTTCCGGGCGATCGGCGATGGCGTCGTCGCCCCCGACGTGTACGCCCAGCTCGCACTCTCGCCCGACGAGGGAGTCGCGGAGTTCCTCGATCTGGCACGCGTCAAGCCGAACACTCTCGGCAACACGCGGATGCTTAAGGACCTCGTCTAGCAATCAGGCTTAGCCTGACTGCATGTCGACGTTCCGAAACCCCGTCGGCCCGCAGCCGAGCAGTGTGTACTGGCGGCGCCGGCTCGTGGTGGGTGGCGGCCTGCTGCTGGTCATCGTCATCATCCTGCTCATCGTCTTCGCGCCGAAAGGCGGAGAGAAGCAGCCAGCCTCGACGCCGAGCTCGACGCCAACATCGTCGTCGGCGGCTCAGGAAGACCTCGAACCGCAGGCCTGCAATCCCGACTCCATCAGTCTTGAGGCCGTTACAGACGCCTCGGAGTACCAGGCGGGCCAGCAGCCCCTCATCTCGATGACGATCACGAACCTCGGTGCCGCCGCGTGCACGATCAACGTCGGCACCGATGCGCAGGAGTACCGCATCACGAGCGGAAGCGATGCGATCTGGAACTCGCGTGACTGCCAGACGGCACCTGCACCGCAGGAGTTCACCCTCGAGCCTGGCGCCGACAATGCGCAGTCGACCGCGCCGTTCGCGTGGGACCGCACGAGGTCCTCCACCACGACATGCGACACCACACGCCCAGAGGTTGCCGCCGGCGGAGGCACCTACCGGCTCACGGTGCTGCTCGGCGACATCGAGTCGGCGGAGTCGAGGGCCTTCCTGCTCTACTAGGGGCCGTCGCTACAATCGAGGCCATGTCCTCGATCTCGGTCGTGATACCGGTGCGCAACGACGCCGAGATGCTCGCTCGCTGCCTCGACGCTCTTGCGCGGCAGTCGCGGGTACCCGACGAGATCGTCGTCGTCGACAACGGATCGACGGATGCGACGGCGGCCGTGGCTGCTGCCGGGCACGCACGCGTCGTGGTCGAGCCGCGGCTGGGAATCTTTCCCGCGACGGCCACTGGCTTCGACGCCGCACGTGGTGAGGTGCTCGCCCGCCTCGACGCGGACTCGGTAGCGCCACCGGACTGGGTCGCGCGGGTCGAGGCTGCCTTCGACGCCGACCCGTCGCTCACGGCGCTGACGGGACCGGGCGACTTCTACGGTGGCAACCGGCTCACGCACTTCGCCGGTCGCTTCCTCTACATCGGCGGGTACTTCTGGTTCATGGGGCTCGTGCTCGGGCATCCACCGCTGTTCGGATCCAATCTCGCCCTTCGCGCGAGTGCGTGGCAGCGCCTTCGGCGCACGGTGCACCGTGACCTCAGCGAGGTGCACGATGACCTCGACCTCAGCTACCACATCGAGCCAGACATGGATGTTGTGCTCGACCGGTCTCTGCGGGTCGGCATATCCGCCCGACCGTTCGACACCTGGCCGACGCTGCGCCGCCGCCTTGTGCTTGCGTATGCCACCATCCGGCTCAACGGCAGGGAGATTCCCACTGCGCATCGGCGCTCCGCGCGCCGCCGTTTCGCCAGGGAGCGAGCCCGGCAGCGAGCTCTGCGATAAGGAAGGCCGCGCGGCTTCAGGCCTTCTGGTAGAGCGCGATCAGGTCGCGGGTGAGCTGATGGGGCGCGGTCTCGCACGGGCTGTGGCCGGTCGGGTACACGGCAAGCGCCGCGCCGATCTGCTCCGCGAACTCCTGGTGCAGTGCCGTCGGCCACAGGTCGTGCTCGCCGACGGCCACGAGCTTGGGGTGGGGCCACGCCCTGATCTGGGCCCGCAGGTCTGGGGTGTTCTTCATGAGCGCGATCACGTGCGCGACGCTCTCGCGGGAGGTGAAGCCGAGCCGGTAGGTGACGAAGGCCAGCCGCCCGGGCGGCACGTGGGTGACGTTGCGCCGTAGTCCCCAGATCATGAGGGAGGCGCCGATCGCTCCCGTGGTCAGGGTGCTGATCCGCCCGATTCGCTTGATGCCGCGGAATCCCTGGCCGGGCTGGGGTGGGCAGCTCAGCAGGGCGAGGCTCGCGAACAGCTCTGGTCGCTCGACCAGGGCGAGCTGGGCGATCGTGCCGGCAAACGAGTACCCCAGCACGTGGGATGCGCCGGGTGATGCCTCGAGGATGGCGATCAGGTCGGCGACGAAGAGGTCGTGTGTGTAGCGCACACCAGGGCCTGGCCCTGCCTCTGCCGACTCGTACTGGCCTGCCATGTCGTAGCTGAAGACATGGTAGCCAGCCTCTGCCAAGAGCGGCAGCATGAGCAGGAAGTCCTCTTTCGACCCGGTGACCCCGGGTATGAGCACGACCCGGGGGTGCGACTCGTCTCCCATGGAGAGTGTCGCGAGTCGGCCGCTCGGGGCATGGAAGTAGGAACGAACAGCTCCGTCCGGCACTGTCGTCCAGTCGAGGTCGTTGATGGCCTCGTCGAGTTCGCGCTCGCGTACCACGAAAACCGAATATAGCGCGGGTTCAGGCCGGATGAACAGCCGGTGCGGCAACCCGGAGGATGAAGCGCTGCACGCGTCGGTAGACGGTGTGGGACTCCGCGATGCGGTCGTCCTGCTGCCAGGTGTGCCGGGCTCGCCGGTGGGACTTGTCGAAGACGAGGGTCTCGACGGGAACGGCCGCGCTGCGAAGCCGCGCGATGAAGTTGAGGTTGGCCTTGTAGAAGAAGTCGTGCTCTGAGGTGGTCACGAGCACGGGGGGAAAGCCCTCGTCGAGCCACTCGATGGGGGAGAGGAAGCGGGCCGCGTGCGGAAGCAGGTGGTTGGCCACGCGGGTCGGCAGCAGCATCCTGACGAAGTGGAGCCCCATGATGAACCCGCGCTCGAAGATGACGGAGAAGTCGACCGCGCTGCAGTGCTGCACGACTCCGCGAATCGACGAGTCCGGCACGGCTGGGGTGATGCCGTAGTGCTCGGCGAGCTCGGAGCGGCGGCCCGACGCGGCTAGCAGAGCGGCGATCTGACCGCCGGCGGAGTCCCCACCGAGCACGATGCGTGCGGGGTCGCCCCCGAATCGGGCGATGCTGCGGTGAACCCAGCCGAGCGCGTCGTTGGCGTCGTGGAGGATGTCGCCCATGTGCGCCCGTGACGCAGGGCGGTAGTTCACGTTCACCACGACCATTCCGCCGTTCGCCTGAATCGCGCAGTACTTGGTAAGCGAACGCTTGTCGCCCGACGTCCATCCGCCGCCGTGAAAGTAGACGTAGACCGGAAGAGGGCCAGCGGTCTGCAGCGGGGCGATCACGTCGAGCTGCTGTGCTGAGTCGCCGTCGCTCGCGTAGTCGATATCGTGCGTGTACGAAACGGTGGTGAGGGGGTCGACGTTGAAGCGACGGGTCTCTCCGGGCGAGCGGTGCGCCATCACCAGACGCCACGCCCAGACCGGCATCCGTGGCAGCACTGGGCGGGCAAATCTCATGCAAGCACGGTAATCCAGCGAAGTGAGTGCGGCCTGAGCGTAAGGCGCACGATGGATAGCTGATAGCTGTTAAATGCTGAGAAGAGTGTCGGTGGGGAATTCGTCCACGCGGCGATACCGGCGCAGCGGGGAGAATGGTCGGGTGACGACCGACGTTCTCGCCCTGCTCAACCAGCCATCGAAGGATGCCGCCCCCCACATCGAGGGCGCGCCGCCCTTCGAGATGGCCGACCCGCGACTCCCGCACCTCAGCGTGCTCGATCTCGGAGCCACCCGCGGCGACGGTGTCTTCGAGTCCATCAGCGTCGGCGGAGGCGTGCCGCAGGCACTCGACCACCACCTTCGCCGGTTTGCGGCATCAGCGGCCAAGCTCGACCTCCCGGCTCCCGACGCAGAGGTCTGGCGAGCGGCAATCGCGGCGGTTGTCGCAGAGCTCGACGCGGCCCGCGACTCCTGGGTCAAGCTGGTGCTGACCCGCGGCATCGAGGGTGACGGGCGTCCAACCGGATGGGTCTACGCCGCCTACGCCGGTGACTTCACCGCCGCCCGCACCGACGGGGTGCGCGTCGTCACGCTCGACCGGGGATACCGTCACGACGTCGAGGTGACGTCGCCATGGCTGCTGGCCGGCGCCAAGACCCTGAGCTACGCCGTCAACCGCTCCGTCTTTCGCGAGGCCGCCCGGCGCGGTGCCGATGACGTCATCTTCGTGTCGAGTGACGGGTACGTGCTCGAGGGGCCGACGTCGACCGTGCTGTACCGACGGGGCGACCGGCTGCTGTCGCCGGGAACGGGCCTCGGCATCCTCGACGGCACGACGCAGGCGAACGTCTTCCGCTTCGCGAGCGAGCGCGGCTTGTCGACGGGTTTCGAGCTGCTCACGCCGCTCGAGCTCGCGCAGAGCGATGACATCTGGCTCGTCTCGAGCGTGCGCCATCTGGCGCCCGTCCGAGAGCTCGACGGAGTGCCACGCTCGTTCGACCGCGAGTTCACCGCCGACGCCAATGCATGGCTGTCAGCTCTCAAGCACTGAGCTGTCCCCCGAATGTCCTCTGTTCGGAGGACTGCTGTCCTCTATGAGGAGGACGAAATGTACCCCGAAGCGTGTCGATTTTGTTTCGTCCCGCGGTGAAACCTAAATCGCTTCCGGAGATTTCGCAGGGTCGAAAAGAAGCGGAAATGCATGGAATTCAAGGCTTGAACTCATGGGAGCGTTCCCAACCTTCGCATTTCGCACATGTACCCCAGACGTCCCCCACAACGGGGGATGATGTACCCCGGGGTACGACGCGTAGGTTTGCCACATCAGCCAGCCGGATTCACGGCCAGCAGAGTCAGGGGAGATCATGTCAGGCAACCACGTAGCCCACGTCAGCCGCCTCAACCAGCCCATCGGACGCTCACGCACCGCTGTCGCCGCTGTAGACCACGTCGACACGTCGACGAGCGCATGGATCCTCGTCGCCTCCCCCGCCCTCTTCTTCGGCTTTGTGGCCTCTGCCGTACAGCTCGGGTTCAACGACCCGATCACTCTCGCGATGAGCGCATCGGTCTTCTACTTTCTTTCCGTCGTTCTCGCCGCCGTCGACGAGTACACACTTCGCTCGGCCGGACACCCGACGGCATCGCCGTACCTGGCGCTGCTGACCTCCATCCCGTACCTCACTGCTCGCACCGCAGCCCTCGTCGAGGAGACCGGTCGTGGCCTGATGGTGCTCTGGGCCGGCATCGGCGTCATGATGGTCACGATTGCTGCTGCGCTGTTCCTGATCTCCTAGCCAGCGCTCGCTGCCGCAGCAGTTCGATCGCGGCGAATCCCGCGGCAATACCGATCATCGCGACCGCGCCATATGGCGCGTAGATGTGCCGGAACGTGAACACCAGCCCGCTGCAGAGCAGCACAGCCGCGGCGATGAAGAACGGCACCGACCTCACCCCCGCCACCCAGCTCGAACCGAGCACGCAGACGACAGCAGCGAGGAACGCGAGAGCGCCGATGCGGCCAAAGCTGCCGCCGGTGCCGAACAGTGCGACGACCCCGTCACCGCTCCTTCCGGTGGCCAGCACGACGGTACCGGCGGCTATCCCTGAGATGGCATCGAGAGCCCCGTAGAAGACGACGTAGGCGATCGCCGCAACGCGGCCCGCCCATCCGAGCGGTGTCGAGTCGTGGCGCAGCAGCACGAAGACGGCGACCGCGAGCAGCGGGAAGAGCGGCACGAGAGCTATGTGCATGGTGACCCACCACTGTGCGCTCTCAGCATCGAGACGCACCGGATGCGTCAGCCCGACCCCCGCGAGAACCAGCCCTGGCAGCGAGACGGCCGCAATGGCGGCCCAACGTGTAGTCATGAACGCACCCTACCGACCTCCCGCCGATCCGCGAGGTCGCACTCCGCTCTGCGCATGCCTAGCGTGGGCTCCCGGGTAGCTGGGAGTCGAATGCGATTCCCCGCCGCGCCCCTCCTCTGGGTATGGGATGGGGGCATGGACAAGAATCCGATCGACCCGCGTGACGGCGAGCTGCCAACGGACGCAGATCTCGATCCGCAGCCAACCGAAGTAAAGGAGTAGCAGATGCCTCGCATTTCCCTTCTGGCCGGGGTCGTCATCGGCGTCGTCGCGGCCATGGTTCTCGGCAGAGACAGGCTCAACGACGCGCACGCCAAGATCAAGGATGTTTGGGAGGGCCCGCAGGTGCAGGGCGCCCTTTCGAAGGCCGACCACTTCATCGCAGAGAAGGCGCCGACGCTGCACGGTGTGGCGGAGGCGGTCGTCGACGCGATGCCGCACAAGGGTGCAGCGAGTTCGACGGCCTCTGCAGACACCGGAGCAACGGCGCTGTGAGCAACGCCACAGCTCCAGCGCCCGACGATGACGACGTCTTCGGCGATGCGGTCAACCCGCCCCTGCCAGACCAGGGACCGAGTGATGGCAACGACGAGGAGGCCACCGACCAGGTGCCGGGGGCGCACTAGGCGATGAGCGATTCGAGCACTCGACTCCTGGCCGACCGGGTGGAGGTTGAACGGGCTATCGGCGCGGCCTCTGCGCAGCTCGACGCCCTGCTGCTCGCCCGCCGCGACGTTGCCGCCGATGACGAGCACGATCCAGAGGGGCCGACGGTGTCGATCCAGCGGGCCGAGGCCGAGGCGATGCTGCGGCAGGCACGACAGCACCTCGACGAGGTGGATGCCGCGCTCGGCCGGGTCGCCGCTGGCACCTACGGCGTGTGCGAGAGCTGCGGCCGCGACATCCCGGCGGCTCGCCTTGAGGCACGGCCATTCGCGCGCCGTTGCGTGGCGTGCACAACACGAGAGGAACGATCATGAGCGATGAGCAAGACACCGGCAGCCTGTTCGCGTCACCCCAGAGCATGGGTGCGTCGGGCAGCCTGCCGATTCCCGAGGTCGGCGCAGAGGAGGGCGAGTTCGAGTCGACGGAGATCTCCGGCGACTACCTGCCAGAGGACGACCTCGATGACGATGACGACGAAGATGACGACGACGACTACGACGCCCTCGACGGTCTCGACGAGGAGGAGTAGCTAGAAGTCGGGCACGTCGACGCGCTCGACCGTCGACGACGCGAA
Organism: Conyzicola sp.; assembly: GCF_057073975.1. Classification (NCBI taxonomy): domain Bacteria; kingdom Bacillati; phylum Actinomycetota; class Actinomycetes; order Micrococcales; family Microbacteriaceae; genus Conyzicola; species Conyzicola sp. The sequence continues at coordinate 8,272 of NZ_JBXMIS010000127.1, forward strand.
GGCGAGCCGAAGGGCCTCGCGCACGTGTAGCGCCTCAGAGTCGATCACCGTCGAGAAGCCGAGGCGTCGCGCCTCGGTCACGCGCTGCTTGGCGCTCGCGACCGGGCGGATCTCGCCGGCAAGGCTGATCTCGCCGATAGCCGCCTGGGTCACCGGGAAGGCCTTGTCGCGAAACGCGCTCGCGATTGCCAGGGCAATGGCGAGGTCGGCCCCTGGCTCGGTGAGCCGGATGCCGCCGACCGTCGACACGTAGACGTCGTGGTCAGAGAGCACGACCCCCGCCCGCCGCTCGAGCACCGCCAGCAGCATCGCCACCCGTGAGCCGTCGACGCCGTTGACGACCCGCCGCGGCATCGGAGCCTGGGTCTTGACCACGAGTGCCTGCACCTCGACCGGCAGTGCGCGGCGGCCCTCGATCGCGATGGTCACGCACGTGCCGCTGGCGGGTGTGCGCGCCCTGCTGAGGAAGAGGCCGCTCGGATCGGCGACCTCCGCGATGCCATCGCCGGTCATCTCGAAGCAGCCGACCTCGTCGGTTGGTCCGAACCGGTTCTTCTGCGATCGCACGAAACGCAGCGAGGTCTGGCGGTCGCCCTCGAAGTGCAGCACGACATCCACGAGGTGCTCCAGCAGCCGGGGGCCCGCGATGGTGCCGTCTTTCGTGACGTGGCCGACGAGCAGCACGGGCAGGTTGCGGTCTTTGCTGATGCGGATGAGCGTGGAGGCGACCTCGCGCACCTGCGAGGGGCCGCCGGCCAGACCGTCGGTGAGCCCGGAGGACACGGTCTGCACCGAGTCGACGATGACGAGCTGCGGCTGCACCTGGTCGATCTGCCCGAGGATCGTGGCGAGGTCGGTCTCGGCCGCGAGGTACAGCTCGGGCTGCAGTGCCCCGGTGCGCTCTGCCCGCAGCCGCACCTGGCTCACCGACTCCTCGGCGCTCACGTAGAGCACGCGCTGCCCGGATGCCGCCGCGCGCGACGCGACCTCGAGCAGCAGCGTCGACTTGCCGACCCCGGGCTCACCACTC
>NZ_JBXMIS010000128.1:0-2237 GCF_057073975.1 Conyzicola sp.
GCCGAGCCCTCGACCAACGTCGTCGACGTCTACGTCAACTACCTGCGCAAGAAGCTCGACGTCGAGGGACTGCCCCCACTCCTCCACACCGTGCGCGGCGTCGGCTACGTGCTCCGCGGTTAGGCACCGGCCGCCGCGTGACCACCGGAATGGCGAAAGGGCGTGCCTCGAGAGGCACGCCCTTTCGTCTGTTCGTCATCGTGGGCGCTTAGCGAGCCGCCCGCGGAATGTCACCATGACGCGGGGAGATAGTCATTGGCTATCGCCTCAGAAGAGCGGGATGGTTTCGTCGAGCGTGCCCGAATCGGTCTTCGCGGTGAAGACGATGTAGCCGCTGAAGTGCTTCACTCGGCGGAACACCACGTCACGCTCGATGTCGACGTAGGTCTTGAGCGACGAGTCGGTGCTGGCTTCGTCGACCGCGAGGTCGGGCGAGCCCGTCGGCATCCACTGCATCGCGAGCCCGACGTAGTTCGCGTCGGTCACGTCGACACCCGCCTTCATCAGCATCCAGACGGTCTGGTTCGGATCGTCCGTCGGGACGAAGCGAACAGCCGGCGTGAAGTCGACCCAGGTCTGCCCCGAAACGGTGTCACGACGGACTTCCGCATGGAAATCGATGTCGTGATCGAGCGGGGTGCAGGGCGCATCCCACTGGTCCGGGCCGTAGCTGGACGTGGCGGGATCGCAGATCGAGTTCGCCGGGAAATAGACCGCGTTGTTGCCCAGCGCGAACATGCCGCCCGATGGTGTCACCGTGAAGTCGGCCGACATCGAGTCCGGCGCAACGGAGTTGGTGATTACGTCCAGCGAGGGGGCACCGGCAGGACGAGCGGTATGACGAACCGTCGGCGCTACCGCCTGATCAGCCGCAGAGCACGCTGCGAGCAGCGCCACCGCGGAGGTCAGAGTCAGCCTCATGAACGAACGATTCGAGCGAAACATGGGTTAGTCCTGAAAGGGAAGAAACATGGCTTGCGGCCTCTTCTAAAGCACACCCTGTACCAGCACGCTCAACAGTCAGCTGCAAGCTTGTAACTGCCACTGCCACAACATCTTGCGCTAGCGGGCTCACCATTGTCTCTGCGAGCCCAAAACCCTGCTCTCGGTACTAATGACCGGTCACTAGGTCGTTATGTCCGGGCCAGAATGTCCTCGAGCTTCCGGTCGATCTCCGTGTAGCCCATCCCCTTCACCCGGTCCACGTAGTTCTCCACGACCTGCCTCATCCGGTCCTTCGCCACATCATATAACGCCTCGGCACAGGCCGCTGTGAGCCAGGCCGCAACGTAGAGGTCGGTTCCCTCAGCCATTTCCAGGGCCTGCTCGAACCTGGCCAGCGATTCCGCGGTCTTGCCGTCCCGGACCCCGACGTGGACCCCGAGCGCCTCGACCAGCTCGCGACCCTGGAACCAGTCGTTGCGCGACCGCATCCGCTCCCCGGCCGTCTCGAACTTCTCCCGGGCGGGCTCCGCCTTCCCCTGCGCCAGCAACGACAGCCCCGAGCCGGCGATTGCCCCGATCTCGACGTCCGAGTGCCCGATCCGTTGCGCGAGCGAGGTGGTGACGTCGTACAGCTCCGCGGCCGAGTTGTACTCGTGCCGGTCGCGATCGAGGTGGGCGAGGTTGAACAGGGCGTAGAGCTGCCGCTCGCTGTTCTTCGCCGCGGCGAACAGCGCCGGCGACTCGCCGAACAGCTCCCTCGCCCGGTCGAACTCACCTCGCTTCAGGTAGACGACGCCCAGGTTGAGCGCGGCCACCCCCCAGATGTCCGGCGCTCCCGCCGTGCGGCCGATCGAGATCGCCGTCGTGAGGTGGACCTTCGCCTCCTCCCAGTTGCCAAGCATGATGTACGCGCCGCCGAGGTTCGCGTGGCACCGCACCTGCCCGCGACGGTCGCCTAACGATTCCCAGAGCGCCAGCGCGCGCTTGTGGATCTCGAGCCCCTTGGTCGGCTGGTCCTGCTGGATCGCGCTCGCCAGCCGGATCAGCGACTCGGCATGCAGCGTCGGGTCGGCGACCTGCTCGGCGAGCTTGACACATTCCCACGCCACCAGCTCGCCGTCGCGCGTGTTGCCTAACCGCCAGTACGCGTGCGAGATCATGTTCAGCAGCGGGATCCGCTCGGCGATCGCGCCTAACGATTGGGCCTCGCTGTCGAGCGCCCGCGCCGCCTCGAGCGTCTTCTGCGCCGGCTGCCCGAGGAAGCCGCGCAGCCGCTCCCGCATGACGCGCAG
>NZ_JBXMIS010000129.1:0-2529 GCF_057073975.1 Conyzicola sp.
CCCCAATTGCAACTGGGGCCCCGAGGTCGTTTCTGGGTCGGTGAGCGCTAGAGCACGTTGATGGCGGTCGCGCGCCAGCGGCGGTCGAGTCCTTCGAGCCGGATAGCGACGGCGCGACTGCGGGCGCGGCCCCGCACGATGATCACGGCTTCGACCACGCCATCTCGCGGCTCGCACACCGTCGTGGAGCCGATGGTGAAGCTCGGGCGTGACACCGCCTGGTTCTTGGCCTGACGGGCGCGGGTGGAGAGCACGACCCGCTTGAGCAGATGACGGTAGACGTCGTCGCTGACCCAGCGGGCGATCTGCTCGAGGTCGCGGGCACCGGCGAGGATCTCGATGACGCACCGGGTGAGGTTCTCCAGCAGCGGCTCTGGGCTCGGCAGGCTCTCGCGCGGCGTCGGCTGGTGGCCGAAGAACTCGTCGGCGACGAACCGCGGACGGATCGGCTTGGAGGGCAGGGCCTCACGGGGGAGCGAGGGCTCAGTGCTTGGCATCGGGGCGGGAACTGCGTTGCTCATTCGGCATCCTCGTGTCGCACAATCGGCATGGGGGTCTACCCCCGTTTAGGGGGACGGGCACAGATTGCCAGACCGGCCACGATCTGTCTACGCCCCACCGTTGGGGCTGTGGATAACACGGCGTAACATTCCCCAGCCGTCACTACCGTCGGCCCCATGCGGTGGGACAACCTCTTCGACGACCTCGAGGGGCAGCTCGAACAGGAGCTGTCTGCGGAGGAGCTCGACGTGCGCGCCGAGGAGGAGCGCCTCCGCCTCGGCCGGCTCACCATCCGCGACCGCCTCGTTGCCATTGACGAGGCGCAGCCAAAGGGATCGGCCTATTCCGTGCGCATCTTCCTCGCCGACGGCTCGACGATCGCGGTGCGGCCGGTCACGGTTGGCCGCGACTGGTTCTCTGCGGATGTCGTCGACGAGTCGACACGAAGGGCCCAGTGCATCATCCCGATCGCCGCCATAGCCTCCATCGCCCTCACGCGCGAGCAGCTCGCCCTCAGTCTGGACGCCGAAGCCGACCCGCCACGGAGAGCCGCCCTTCCCGCCCGCCTCAGCCTCGGGTTCGTGCTACGCGACCTGTGCCGCCGCCGTTCCGCCCTCGAGGTGCACACCGTATCCGGCATGCTCCGCGGCACGATCGACCGGGTCGGCCGCGATCATCTCGACCTTGCGATGCACGAGGCCGGGGAGCCGCGCCGAGACGCCGCGGTGTCGCAGTCGCGACTGGTGCCGCTTGCCCAGATCGTGATGGTGCGGGTCTAGTCTGTTGCGGTCGTTCTGGCCGTGTCGAAGTCGAGCACGCCGCTGAAGTCGGCCTGGTTCCACAGCCCGATGCGCCGCGACTCCTCGTACTTGCCCTCGATGAAGGCCTCGAGAACGGAGCGCTCGATGCGCCATTGGCCAGGCGACCCGAGGCGGATCGCCGGGAGCTCGCCCGACGCGATCAGCTGGTGAACCTCGGCGGCAGAGAGCGCGAGCAGCTCTGCCGTGTCGGCGATCGTGAGGAAGCGCCCGAGGCCGGGGTCTTCCATCGATGAGGTCATGCGTCGATTATGCGTCGATCGCCTGGTCGCCAACCGGGCTGTGGAAAACTTCCTGCGCCCGTCTCGCCTCATCGTGACCATAGGCCCATGACTGACTCCGCCGCTCCGCGCCGCCGACGCTTCTGGTTCGATCCGAGGTTCGCCATCGGCATCCTGCTCGTGATCGCATCGGTCGGCGGCGTGCTCGCCATCGTCTCGTCGGCCGATGCCAGCATCCTCGTCTATGCGGCCCGCAATGCCATCGCGCCCGGTGACCGCATCGAGAGAGACGACCTGGTGGCGGTCAGCGTGCGAATCGAGACGTCGCCAGAGCTCTACCTCGCTCCGGGTGACGTGCCAGACGAGGGGCTCGTTGTCGTGAGGGCAGTCGGCGACGGGGAGATCGTGCCGGCGTCCGCGGTCGGTTCGGCGGCCGGGCTGCGGCTCGCCTCCGTGGTCATCACGGTCAATGGACAGCTTCCCGCCTCGGTCGAACCCGGCACTGTCGTCGACCTGTGGGGTGCATCCCGCGAGGAGTCGAACACCTTCGCCCCACCCTCGGTCATCGTCACGGGTGCGACGGTCGTGCGTCAGCTCGAGTCGGAGGGCATCGTCGCCAGCGGCGACTCGTCGAGTCTCGAGCTGCTCGTGCCGCGATCGAAGATCGCGAGAGTGCTCGAGGCAATCGCCAACGAGGATGCCCTCTCGGTCATCCCCGCGTCCCTCCCCGCGAAGGGCTGAGCGTGGCCCGCGTGCTCCTGGCCGCACGGCCCCAGCTCGCCGCAGAGGCGGCCGGGTACGGACACGAGGTGGTCTCGCGTGCGGCAGCCTCCGCCGAGGTGATCGCTCTGCTCGACTCGACGACCCCGGAGATCGTCGTCGCTGCGAGCGACCCCGCCGTGCTCTCGAGCGGCGTGCTCGCCGCGTGCGACGTGCGGGGAATCCGGGTGGTGGCGATGCTGGCCGATGAGGCGGGGCGGGCCCACGCG